>CAMHLV010000008.1 GCA_946186115.1 uncultured Prevotella sp.
ATGCAAAAGAAGAAAAAGAAGCGAGGGCCAAGATTGTAAGGCAAATAAAACCTAAACGTTCTTTCGACTATTCGCATATCACAACTGCCAAAGGGATCCTCATATCTATATACAAAAAATGTCCCGCTGGGTACGCTGTTCTTATGGGAAGCGGGCGGGATTTGTCGTTGCAAACGATACAAACTTTCTGCATAAGTTGCAAACATTTCGCTCCTTTTTTAATGATTTTGAAGAAAAACGAACGGAAAATGCTGTTTTTTTGCTTTTTTATAGTAGGTTGAAGGCAATATTTGGATAAATTTTCGTAAATTTGCCCGTGAACCTCCGCAAGAGGGACACGACATTTTATTTGCTCAAATTCTCCAGACGAATTAGCACCTCAACAAGAGAAAGAGAGCAGAACTTAATCATCATTGGAGTATGCGCCACAAGCGCAGACTTCACCATAGATGATTAAGGGCCGTGCTAAGCCTGTATGGAGATATGGCGGTTGTCTGCGCTTTCTTTCTGCCCGATAGTTTGTGCAAACGCCATGACTGAATTAGGCAATATTGCACAACTTTTAATATTAACGTTTATGAACAAGAAGTATTTTTGGAGTTTGCTGACCTTTGTGATGGTCACAATGCTGAGTGTTGGTTTCGTTTCGTGCGGTGACGATGATGATGACGGTGGCAATAGTGGTGGGGACAACACAACAACCACCATCAACATTGTAGGCACTTGGAGAGCCTACTATCAGAGTAACGGTATTCAGGTCTACGACCTGGTGACATTCAATGCCGACCATACGGGATACGTCATTGAGGAAGTGGGTAATGGCACCGACTACAAGAACCCTATTACCTGGACGCAAACGGGGAATGTCATTCAGGTTAAGTTGGATGGAAACTACGTCATTACGTGGACCATTATGCAAATCATCGACAATAACACGGTGATTATTAGTGACGGCAAGCGAAATTACAATGTTGTTAGAGACGGCACTGGTGGCGGAGGCGGCGATTCCATAGTTAATGATACTATCAACAACCCCATGTCTGTCGCTGACATTTACGATATTGTAGTGGCCATGCCCAGTGACGAAGTATCTGTTTACCCTTACTGCGCCAAGGGTAAGGTCTGTAGCATCAAGTACCCTTTCAGCGCAGAGTACGGCACATCCGTCTTTAATATCTCAGACACGGGATATACAGGCAGCAAGGAGTTTACCGTCTATCAAACGTATTACAAAGCCCTCGGACAGAAATGGGTAGACGGCAACCCCCAGATTGCTGTTGGCGACGAAGTAGTCGTCTATGGTAAAGTCGTCAACTATCGCGGTACAACGCCCGAGTTTGCCGACAAACAGAGTTACATTGTTACCATCAACGGCAGGTAGCAATTATAACACAATATAATAAAAACAAAAAAAACTATGACAATTATGAAAAATCTTTGGAGTTTGTTGACCGTCTTGTCGGTGGTCGTATTCAGTATGTGCTTTACGTCATGTGGTGGTGACGATAGTGATGATGGAGGTAGCAGTGGCTTAAATGGCTATTACATCGAGGGAGGCTTATATACTAATACTGATTTTAAGAATGACAATGTATGGTGGAATATGCAAATTTCGAAAGAGGCTGCTGAGTACTATGGGAATACACTTACGTTTACTCTTTTTGATTCAAATGGGCATTTCTTTCCAAGAAGTTCAGATGGGGGATACCTATGGTTAGAATATGAACCCACGTTCCTTCGTGTTGACGACAACTGTATCTATTCCTATTCTGGCATAAGTCTATATCAGTTAGGTGCATCTGGAACAAGAGGCAGGGAACTGCTCTACAAATTTGATGCGGGAGAGTATGGCACATTGGGATTTTATGGATTCCCTGATAACATTTATGTTTATACACGCGATGGCAACAGACTTATTATGGATGTTGGAGATGGCAAACACACTAACACTTTTGTCATTACCGACGGTGGTCTGGTTCTGAGTGGTGGTGGCAGCTACACAAAATATAATCCAAACACCACGTACTAAATAAAAAAGAGCGAGAACCTGCGCCGACATCCCCGGCAAGCGGTTCTCCGACAAGCGAAGCGGCAAGCCAATTACCCGCTCTTTGTTTCTCCACATTTATATCTTATAGGCCGTCCATCGTGGCGGTCTTTTTTGTATTCCTCCGCAATGAACTGAAGCAGACGCGTAAATTGTGATGTGAGAGATAAGACAAAACCGATGGGCAACTGGAGCGATTTCAATGGGATATTCCCGTGAAAAGCGTTGAACGATATGTAAAGCGTTGAAGGATGCTGGACTTATCAAATATTCTGGTTCAAGTAAATCTGGCGGTTACTTTCTGTCCGACTCCATCGTGAGGGAGTAATGAGGGAGTAATGGGGGAGTAAATTAATTCGCTGAACATTTGGATATGTGAGATATTATGCCTACCTTTGCATCCGACAACGAGCCACGAAACAGGCGGTGACTCTGAGTCGGGTGCTCTTTCTGGCAATTTATAGCAGAACATTGAATTGAGAACGGTCTCCAAATCGTAACCCAGATTTTTCTCAATCCTCTGCATCGCCTTTAGACAAAGAAATTCTGCGAATTCTTACAAAGTTACAACAATTTATTGAAATCACCAAACAAAACAGCGAAAAAGTTACCTGTCCCAGTCCACTTCCTCAGCGTCGTAGGCGATGGGACCAGGGTTTTACTGAACGAATCAGAGGGTTCGTTGAAAAAATTGGTGAACCGCCTTTTTATTATTATTTTTGCAGCGTAAACAAAAGACGATGTAAAAATGAAGAAGTTTATTTTATTTCTGACAATTCTGGTAGGGACGCTGACGGCGCAGGCCGAAGATTATACCTACTTGACGTTTGAGACGACGGACGGGGCGAAGGCATCAGTTGCCGTAGCTGATTTGACGCTGACCATCAGCGGCGGTTCCAGCGTCAAGCTCTCGTCATACACCAGTGGTGGCGGTGGCGGTCCTGGTGGACACTGATTCCCCAGGTGTGTCAAATTGTGGTAACAAATTCCTCCTCTGCTATACGCTACCACTGCCAGTCAGAATCCTCAGCGTCGTAGACGATGGAGCCGGTCCAGCCACAACTGCTGCAGACGTCGGCAACGTCCTGCTGCTGTGCGGGAGTAATGGGCCGGTCGCCACGGCGCATCTGGAAGTAGAACTTGCGGCCCCAGCGCTCAATGAGCTGATGGCGGATGGCCGTGGCCTTTCTGGCGGGTATGTCGTCATAGAGTCTCGTCAGACCATACTTCATGGTTACACGCTCGTCGCTGCAATACATCTCGCATTGTTCGGTGCCTATTCCGGCGTGACGCGGATTGACCACGGTCAGCGAAACAGGAAAAGTATCGGCATGCTGCCCCACTAACCAGCGCAGGCAATGACTATGCAGCGGACAATGTTCGATAAAACACACCAAATAATGCCCCTTGGCTTTTTCCAGCAGCTGTTCCTGAAGCTTTTCTTCAAGAAACACCGGCTCTGACTGATTGTTGTTCCTTGCTTTCATACGTGCAAAAGTAATCAATGTTACATAGAGCCTTCTACGACCTTGACATCCTCCTCGTCCAGCCCAACATACTGGTAGAAGAGGTGATTGATTTTGTCTAATACCGTTTCATCTGAAGTTTCTTCATAATTATGATACAAATCCACTATCGCTCTTTCTTGTGCCTCAGCCAATTGAGGTATAGGTATCCTCTCCACTGTATATTTCAGCCAGCGCATAGTACCCGTTCCTGAAGTCGTACATCTTTTAGAAAAAATGTACTCACAGATGGAGGAGTTCAGATAGCACAACAAATACTCCAGCCGCTTGCCCGTAAAGAAGAAAACGGTGTTGAGGCAATAATAGCGGCCATCCTTGTCGTAGGCAAACTTGGGTTTATCAGACAACTCTCCCCACATAATCTTGGGTTTTTCGAACTCACGCAGATAAGCACAATTCCGCAGATTGTAGGGTGTGTCGCCCTGATCTTCTCTTTTCACCAGTTTAGAGTAGATCTTATCATTGTCCAGTCGTTTCTTGACAGCTGGATATAAGTCGATATCAACTTTTGGTAATCCTCCTTCTCCTTTTTCCTTGTCTTTTTTCAAGCCATTATGGATGTTGAGCAACCACACATGATTGCTGATGGTGAATTTACTCAAATCCTCGCCCCGCACCATATCAACTATTAGTTCACTTGACTTCGGATCTTCAGAAGTTAATTGCCCGAGTTCTTCCTCATCCTTGATGCTGAAAGCCTCGTTAAGACCTGTGGTAAAACCTCGATAAATTTGGTATCCCATTGAGCGTAACGTTTCAGGAGTGCTGTCAGCATCCTTCTTGCAAGCCTGGTTCACTTTTGACAGGACCACCTTGTCTGCATCGGAAAGAACCACCCAGGGATTCTCTGCATCATAGCTGTTCTCTACAAGTTTGTCTGAGATATATCCGCTAAGATTCAGTTTCTTGTTATATTCATGAATCTCACATGCCATTGTCTTTCGTTTGTTCTCAGACTTGCGGGCCATCAGGATGTTGGTGGCAACCGTGACGTTGTCAAACAATTGCGCATCTTTAAAGTCTATGAGCAGCATGGGATCAGAGCTGTTTGCCATATATTCACGCGCTCCGCCACCAGAGTCTGAACGTAGCCACGTGTTGGTCGTTATGTACATAAGCAGACCGTTGGGCTTGAGCAGCTCCATTCCGTATTCATAGAACAGCATGCAGATGTCGCCGTTGCTCTCAAACGATTTATATCCGCCTTTGGCAAGTGCCTTCTTATTGACTTCCGATAATTTGGAAATAGAAATATATGGAGGATTGCCTACTATACAGTCAAAACCAACGTAACGTCCAGCATCATCAAGAACCTCTGGAAAAGCAAATCGCCATTCAAGTGCTCGTTTGAACATTTCTTCGCGCTCCTTAATCTGGCGTTCACATTTCTCAATCCTCTGGTTCAGCTTGTCTATTTTTGCCTGGAGCTTCTCGTTCTTCTCATCATCTTCGCAAACGAGAGCGTCACCATACAAAGAACTCGTCAGCTCATTCCATTCCGCATGGGCTTTATTACGTTTCCGGTATAATTCATCGTCGCTTCTGATGATAGTGAGAATGTTCTGCTTCAACTCGTCAAGTTTTGCCTCTTTCTCCTTGCGTATCTGCTTGTTGTGAATGTTTTTGTAGTCGGCAACGAGTTGCTTGTATTCCTGAACGGTCATTCTGGCACGTGCCATCTCCCTACGCAAATCATCGGACAGGCTTTTCCGATGCACCATACTGTCGCCACACTTGATGTTGATGTCTATATTAGGCAGCGTTACCAGATGATTATTCTCGTCGTAATAAGCATTTTTAAGGAGTTCAATCCAAAGGCGTAGCTGGCAGATGTTAACAGAATTGGGATTGATGTCAACGCCAAAGAGACAGTTTTCGATGATGTCACGTTTCTCTCGGAACAACACCTTCTGAAGCCTTAAAGTGCCAGTATTGCGCTTATAGGCAAAGCGATGCCCCTCCTCATTGTGTATTACAAGTTCATCATCAATAATTCTTATGGTGTAATCCTTCACGGGCAGTCCTTCATCGTCAAGCAGAATGCCCAAGCGGTATTTTATTTCAATGAGCTGGTTCAAAGCCGAAACAAGGAAATGTCCGCTTCCAACAGCAGGGTCGCACACGCGGACAGTGTTCATAATTTGGTTGACCTGCTGACGATTGTCTCTAGTGATGAGTTCCTTCAATTCGCTCATCGTTGAGCAGTCCCATCCTTGCTCCTGAAATTTCTCAACCACAGTGCGCTCAAGGATTTGCTGACAGATGAACTGGGTGATGGTTGACGGGGTGAACACAGCACCGTCCTTATAGCCATTGATTTTCTCAAATATTTTTCCAAGCACCGAGGCATTGATGAGTTCTTTTTCCTCACGGGCAAAACTCAGCATCTCCTTAGAGTCGGCCCCGAAGTCATAGTTGTTTAGAAAATCAACAATATATTTAATGTTATCAACTTCAGGATTCTTCTTGGCATCTTCTTTCAGTACCGTCTTTTCGAAGTACTTCATCTTGTCCACTTTCAGGCTTGAGATACGGAAGAAATCAGCCTCAATATCGGATAGCTCAAACAGGCGACTGTTCAGATAAGGGACGACTTTGAAGGAATCTTTTATGTTGCAACGGTCATCTTCTTTCAGCGCAAGAACCTGAAAGAAGAGTTCATTAAGGTCGTTGTAGTCTTTTATGTTGGCATTAGTAAAGAACTGATATTTGCTTTCATTACCGTTGAAGCCCAAAAGCTGCGACTCTACAAGTTTGATGAAAAGCATGCGGTTTACCCACATCAAAACCAATTCCAATGCCAAGTCCAACTGGGATTCTTCATCAAGGCAGGTAAATTTAGGGAAGTCCGATAGTTGGTGAAGTGTGTTCTCCAGCAGCGAAGCTGGTTCACGCTTGTCTTCACGCCGTGTGATAACTGGTCTTCCGTTCTTTTTTTTCTCCTCCAAACCAATAATATAAAGCAGCTCGTTATAGAAGCGTTCGTTCAAAGCATACTTGTCATTATAAGATTGTTTAAGCAAGAAATAGGGACTAAGCATTTTACAAATGCTCCTAATGCCCTTAGAATGCTCGGCATTATCAAGCGAGAAGCCCGTATAGACCAGTTTGTCGAGCACTTTCTCTACGGCAGGTTTTACCTCCTCCGTATAGAACTTGTCGGCCTTCGACTTCCACAGAGACGGAGCTTTTACGGCTTCATATTTCTTGATTAGTTCGTTGGTGGCAATAAGTTCGCGAATCATCAGGGCCTCAAAGACATACCAATCGTAACCATTTGTAATGACGAGATATTTCACCTCATAATTACCTTTAGATAGTTCGTCAATGTAGTAAGTTATAACCTCATGAAGTGCCTTTCTATTAAGATGTTCATCATTTATCATCTCAACATTGTCCTTTCTGGGGTTCTTGCACTCTATCAGCACCTGTACCGCAGAGTCCTCACTGTGCTCGGCAAATATGCACAGGTCGGTATTGTTCTCGTCTTTTTTACCGATATAGTGTTCACCCTTATAAAACGCATCAAGGAGAAAATCACGAACATGCTGTTCATGCACCTTTTCTGAAAAGTTCGTTATTAGATTCCTGGGCTTAATATGATTCTTCAAGGCTCTTATGAACCTTTCGTTCTCTTCATTCTTCAACGTCACCGTATTCAGGTGTACACGCTTCAATGCGTCTTGTATGGTTAGCCTTGTACTCATTTATAATCTCATTTGGTTGCAAAATTACAAAAAAGTTATCGAAGACGTTCGTTTTTCCCAAAAAACTTAATTCTATCGTATATTTTTATCCCCAATTTATCCCAAATGAGCCTTAACTTCGATAGCGACGAGCTACGTAGCTCGTTGCCGTCGAGCCTTATCTTCGTCAGGAACGAGCCTTATCTTCAGCGGACACGAGCCTTATCTTCAGCGGCCAGAACTGGCTGGATGTGATTGTAGGAATACATATTTAAGAAATATAAAATTGCTTTCAGCATTCACCTTTTATGCTATTAATATGGTTTTCAATGATTTAAGAGGTGAAGGCAACATTCACCCAACCTTCACCTTTTTGGCTGTTTTGTTGTATAGGAGTCCACAATCGTTATAAATAATAACATAATCACCTCATTTACAAGTAGTTTACGAATAGGAATAATGGTAGTAACTGATAGTTTCCATTGGAGGAACTACCAGTTTCCATTGAGGAAACTCGCAGTTCCCGCATGTTATTATATCGGGAACTACATATAAAAATTGTCAAGAACAACGGAAGTCTGGAATGAAAAGCCCAAAAAGGTGAAGGGTCAATAAAAAAATATGAAGGTAGCCTTCATCGGTTAATTATTTGTAAGACAGGTATTTATATTCAAAGATGAAGGGTGAAGGTAAAATTAAAGAAAAATATTGTGAAATAATTACAATAACATCAAATAATTTTCGTAACTTTGCCACACCAATAAACAAAGGAAAGAACAACAAAAAAACGATAACTATGAATACTACAAAAGTCACCATCATCAAGTATTATCGCAATAAGCAGACGCTGCGCCTTATGCCGCTACAGGAAGTCGTGGACAGCATCCGCAACTGCCAGTACAAGAACGAAGTGGAAGAGCTGCGCCGCGTATTCCCGCTCATCAAGGGCAAGCGCGGTGCCGACGGTACGCTGACGGCATGGACCCAGTTTACCAAGCAGCTGCCGCGCATCTGCTTCGCCCTGTCAATGAACACGACGGGACAGAACCGCCTGATACGCGACTACTCCGGACTGGTGCTTTTGGAAGTAAACAACCTGACGGGGCAGGACGAGGCCGAGGCTGTGCGCCGTGGGGCTGCCGAGATGCCCCAGACGCTACTGGCCTTTGTAGGTGCCGACGGCCAGTCGGTAAAGATTGTGTGCCGCGGCGAGCTGTTTCCAAGCGACGGCGGCGGACTGCCCACCGACATGGACGGTGTGCGCGACTTCCACCAGAACCTGTACGAACGGGCCCGCCTCATCTATAACGGACAGTTAGGTGTCACCATCGAAAAACTGGAGCCACTGCCAGAGCGCATCTGCTATATGGCTACCGACAGCCAGGTAGTGTACAATCCGTTGGCAACGCCCATCTACGCCCATGCCGAGAAAGTGAAGGACGGCAAACAGCTGCAGGCATCGTCGCCGCAGGACAGGAACAGCGTGACGCCCGACCATCTGGTGTCGATGCGAACCGCCTACGAATTCAACCTCACCAAGGCACTGGACGACGCCGAGGGCATCAGTGACGGCGACGAGCTGCGGCATACAGTGCTGACACGCTTAGCCGAATACTGCCACGAGACGGACATCCCGATGGCTATAGCCCGCCAGATGGTGAAGTCGCGGTCGTGGCTGAATGCCGACCCACTGCTGGCCGACAAGGTGTTTGAGAACGCATACCGACGGACGCTCAGCAAGAAATACCAGGAGCGCAAGGGTCTGCAGCTGACACGCCATATACCGCCCGAGACGCTGCTGACGATGAAGATCAACCTATTTCTGAACAGCCACTACGAGCTGCGCCGCAACGTCATGCGTGGTGTGGCGGAGTACCGTGAGCGCCGTGGCTTCGGCTTCTCATTCCGCGACCTGACAGAGGAGGCGCGCAACAGCATCACCATGCGGGCCTTAGAACAGGGTATCAAGTGCTGGGACAAGGACATACGGCGCTATGTCAACTCCGACGACATCAGCGTCTACGACCCGCTGAACGACTACCTGGAGCACCTGACACCATGGGATGGCGAGGACCGCGTGACACCACTGGCCCGCCGCGTGCCGACGGACTATGAGGAGTGGCCCCACCTGTTCCACATCTGGATGCGCTCCATGGTGGCCATGTGGTTAGGCAAGGGACAGCTGACGGGCAATGCCCTCGTACCGTTATTGATAGGACGTCAGGGCTGCGGCAAGTCGAGCTTCTGCCGCATCCTGCTGCCACGCGTATTACAGGACTACTACAATGACCGCATCAACTTCAAGAACGAACAGGACCTGAACCTCGGTCTGACATCGTTCGCACTCATCAACCTCGACGAGTTCGATAAGATTACCAAGCGTCAGCAAATCGTGCTGAAGTACCTCGTATCGACGGCAGACCTGAGGTATCGCCCACCCTACGGCAAAGCCTACACCGTCAATCGCCGCTATGCCTCGTTCATCGGCACCACCAACGAGCCGATGCCCCTCACCGATCCCAGCGGTTCACGCCGCTTCGTATGCGTCACCGTCGACGGGCTCATCGACTTCCTGACGCCCATCTACCACGACCAGCTGTATGCCCAGCTGCTGCAGGAGATAGACCAGGGTGAGCGCTACTGGTTGACGAAGGATGAGGAGCGTAGCCTGATGCAGCACAACGGGCAATACCAGCAGCTGAACGGCTTGGGCGAGATGCTGCTAAGCCTCATCGACCGTCCTCTGGCCGACAAGGAGGGACAGTGGATGGGTCTGAAAGATTTGTCGGCACTCCTCAAGCAGCACTTCACGAACTACAAAGAAGATGCTGGTACGTTCCAAAAAATCGGGCAATTCCTGAGCCGTCCGGAATACCAATTCCAGATGCGCCATACTAAAAGCGGCAATAAATACTGGGTGAAGTTGCGAGCGTCGTATCAGTAGCCGGGATTCTGCGTCAGGTTCTGTCCGTTCTATTCTCATGCCGATTCTTCTTATTCTGATAGTAGGCAAACTGTCATGGCCGCCGGTTTAATACTTGCGGAATACCAGCCGCGAGGTGCTCGATTCCAGTATCATGTCGTCGCTGTTGAGCGTTATCACCTTCAGATACTCTTCCAAGGCAGACAAGCCGTAAGGGACAAGCACATTGGCATCCTCTAACTTGACGTCAGTTGCTGACTCGCCAAAGCGACCGGAAATATATGGATCGTAGAGCAGCAGGGTTCCGTCTTTATGACTGAAGCGGAAGATAATGCTCGGACTGCCGTCCATCTGCATAATCAGCAAATCACCTTGCACCGACCATGTGGAATGATAGTCACGCATATCAACAGTTTCTTCTGTAGCCAGATTCTCTTTTACCATAACCTGCCACAGTCCGTCGAGGTCACCGTTGTGCGAGGTGTGCAGCTTGCATGACGACAGCATCATGCAAAAACTAAGAAGGAGAAGTGCATATATCTTGTTCATTGATTCTATATTTTGATGTTTCACATCGAGCCTGCTCACGCTCAGCAAGCTGAAATAAATTCTGCTCTGCTCTCGCTTAATCGCAGCCTTCAATTTTTCAATTCTTCAATTCTTCAATTCTTCAATTCTTCAATTTTTCAATTCTTCAATTTTTTAAACAGCCCTGTCTTGGCCACCGTGAGCTGGAAACCGTAGTTCTTGCCATACAGCTTACCCGTGTCGAAGGCGGCAGCAGCCTTGACGCTCCATCCACTGAGCGACGACCAGTCGGGGAAGCGGTAGGAGGCCTCTGCCAGCATGCTGACTGTCTCGCGAGGGTCGCGGTAGAGGCTATCGTAGGTGCCGTAGCCGCGCTGCCAAGTGGTGAGCAGGCGATAGTGCAGCGTCTCTGAGGGGTCGCCAGCCATGCCAAAGTGCCAGGCCACGAAGCGGTTGTTGCGCACTCTGATGGTACCGTCGTCGTTATACAGCGGCGACATATACAAGGGATTACCCATCACCATGCCCCAGTGCTGCCAGCCCGTAAAGAGGCTGTGGTTATAGTAGTTGTCACGGCCGCTGATATGGTCGCTGATGGCCGAGGTATGGTCATGGTAGAGCGGACCGCCCTGATATTTGGTGTACATATACTCCAAAACAATGTTGTTGAGCCATGTGGCATCCTTCAGGCGCAGATCGGCACCAAGCAGCCAGTCCTTGAAGTCGTAGAGGAAGTAGCGATGCTCCTTCTTGACGTTCCACTCGTCGCCGGAGCCATAGCCGTCGTAGTCGAGGTGCAGCATCATGGAGTGGTCTTCAAAATACTGGTCAGCATAGAGTCCGAGGTACCACGAGTCGTAGTTGAAGTTCAACCGTGCCACCCAGCTGCCGAGGTGGTTGCCGCCGGCATTCTGCCAGGCATCGCCATCGGTAGAATCTCCGCCACCAGGAAAAAAGGCATGCCACATGCCCTTCAGTCCGCCCTCATTCTCGATGACGCTGCCGTCGCTTCTATGCGTAGTACCGCCAAACTGGCACGCCATCTCAAGTCCTAACTCCAGCGAAACGGGAAAGAAACGGTATTCGTTGCCTATCTTCAGATAGCCGGCTTTTGCATGATGTAGTGAGTGCTCGGCATAGCGGCTTGTCTTACCTGTAAACTCGCGCTGCCAGTTGTCGTCTGTCTGAATACCATAAGCCACAAAACCTTTCACACTGAGCCAGCCTTTGCTGAAGGGCAATGCCCAGTATTCTGGCAGAGACAAACGTACCTGAGGAATCGGGCGAGCGTTGATGCCGAACGTCTGCGAACCTGTGCTCAACTCCTGATTCTTGAGTTGCATGGGCTGTTGCTTGCTACCCACAGTAAGCACACCTTTCAGCCAACGGCCCTCAACATATGCCTGCTGAACAATCATACGACTGGTAAAGCCCTTAGCTACAGCAACATCCAGTCCGTAGCCCAGTCCCCAGCGGCGGTCTGCATCCACTGACAAAGGTCGCATGGCTGCAGCACGCAAATAGCCATTGGACTTGTCGAGCGAACTAAGACCATAACGGTTGGCATTCAGCCACAAAGGAGTATTGTCGCCCTTTGACAGGGTGGCCTGCATTTCAACATTATAATATAGTCTGTCGAGTGCAGAATAATCCTGCTGTGCTGCTGCTCCGAGACAGCACAAGACTGACACGATAATAACAACTTTTCTTCTCATTACGACTGCAAAGATAGCATAAATAGACTTAATATCCAAACATAAAACGCGAAAAAGACGTCTTTAGTTTTTCTGATTTCGAAAAATTATGTACCTTTGCCTGTAAATTAATGACGAAAAAAAACTTGCTATCGACGAAAATAATATTTTTGAGATATGAGGAATAACAAGACAATATGCTTATTAATGACAGCCCTGCTGATGTTCGGAGCTGCTCTTTCTTCATGTTCAGACGACGAGGATATTTCCGAGAAGAATGACCCAGAGGAAATAGACGACAACGGGAACGAGAACGAAAATGAGAACGGGGACGAGGATGACACAATGAAGGCACATATCACCGACACATTGTCATACAACGATGCGCAAAGCCTGATAAACTACAACTTCGTCTATCCTTCTACCGACCCATTCGGAGAGAAAGTCATGCTTTCGGGCACTATCACCGTAAACACTGCTGTGGAAACAGACAAGAAGGCCGACGGTCTGGTACTCTACAACCACTACACTGTTTTCAAGGAAAACGAATGCCCGTCGAAAGGCTATCTGGACATACAGAAACTGCTAAACAAAACCCTGCCGACCAACCGGCTTATCATTATTTCGCCAGACTACTACGGATTCGGAGAGACGGGCGACAAGATGCAGGCATACTGCATTCCGAGCGTCAATGCCCAGGCATCGGTTGACGCACTGATTGCAGCACGCCAGCTGCTGAAGGACGGTGGCTACACATGGGATGATGACGAGTTGCTGAACATAGGTTACTCACAGGGCGGACAAACCACTATTGGCGTGCTGCGCCTTATCAACGAGAAGTATCCTGACATTCACATCACACGAACTATGGCAGGAGGCGGCCCATACGACATGTGCGAGACCTACCGCCAATTCCTCAGCGGCCAGAAGACAGGTATGCCTTCAACTATCATCAGTGTGCTGCTGGCATACAACGAGTATTCCCGCTTGGGAATACCCCGCACCAGCATGTTTGTGGAGCCGACGCTGAGCCATATCGACGACTGGGTACTCAGCAAACAGCTGAACACTATTGAGATAGACAAGAAAGTAGGCAGCAGCAATTTGGAAAACTACATAGCATCACCACTATTCGACCTCGACTCCGATGTTTCCAAAAGCGTTATGAATGCACTCGAGAAAGAAAATCTCTGCAAAGGATGGCAGTTGCACAAAGACAATGATGTGCTGCTGATACATCACATGTACGATGCAATAGTGCCCGTAGAAAACACTCGCAACCTCTATGAGTTCTTACAACAGCAGGAAACAGGAAATGTAGAGATGAGAGAAGTTAACTTGATGGGTATGGGCTATAGTCAGATTAATCACGTAACAGGTGCTGCAGCATTCTTGATAATCATCAACAAATGGATTCGTGAGCATTATAACTATTAATTAGAACGCGCGCATAAATAAGTATCAAACACACAAAAACGAAGAAAAAATAGCGAAATACATCAAAAAAAGGGGTGAAAATGACAAAAAACATTGAAAAATATTCTTTTTTTTATTTTTTTTCATTAATTTTGCCACCGATAATAGACTATTTGTTAGGATAATCACTTAAAGAGTAAATTGGAATAACTCAAATAAGTACTTATGAACAGAAAAATCACATGGATGATTGCCGCCATCCTTCTCTGCGGCACCGTAACAGCTTCTGCTCAGAAAGCGCAGAATGTCAGCAACGGAAAGGTAGTCAAGCGCATCACGTTTGACCGCGAGAAAGTTAACATCATCTATTCTGACGACACGCAGATTTCAGATGTCAACGATGTCACCATCAGCAACAGAGCCGGTGGTACTACTGGTATTGACAAGACAAAGACCGCCAAGAGTGCCAACGAATGGTACACCGTGGACGGCCGCCGCCTGCAGAATGCGCCCAAGGCCAAAGGTGTCTATGTGGTGAAGGAAGGCGACAAAGTACGTAAAACCATTAAAAAGTAAGGAGGACTGAACAATGAAGAAGATTTTACTTGCCCTCATTGGACTGGTTGCCTGCACAACCATCGACGCCAAGGTTGTCAAAATCACCTTGAAAGACAAGACCATGAAGGTCTATACCTCCAGCCAGCTGTCAGCCATCGACTTCAGCGACAACGGCACAGTGACCATCACCAGCTACGACGGCAACGTGCTGATGAAGGATGCTGAGGTGGACGACGTGAACATCACCGAAGAAGAGGCCATCACCGAAATCAAGGAGATGACCATGGAGTTCAATCCCATGTTGGTAGTTGCCTTGGGCAATGGCGAGGAGCTGTCATCCATCGACGATACTGAACCCATCAGCACCCGTGCTGCACACCAGATTAACTTCGTCTATCCGTCAATAGACCCTTACGGAGAGCCTGTCACCCTGAGCGGTGCTATTTGGGTTCCCGACAACATCTGGAATGCAGAGGACGACAGCGAGGGTATTGTACTGTTCAACCACTTCACAACTATCTCTAACAATATGCTTCCCTCAAATGGCGCGGCATACTTGGAATCGTGGTTCCTGGCCAACCCCCTGAAGCCTGACTATATCGTCGTTGAGAGCGACTTCTACGGATTAGGCGTCACAGAGCGTTTCCCGCTGGCTTATCAGCAGGGAGACATCAACGGACATGCCAGTGTTGACGCTTTGCTGGCTGCCCGCCGCATCCTCGGCAAGCTGAGCATCAAGACCGGTATCCTCAACTTCAATGTCGGCTACTCAGGCGGTGGCTTCGACGCACTGGCTACCCAGCGCGTCCGTGACATGGAGTTCCCCCACAACTACGACGTATGCTTCGACAAGACCTTTGCCGGTGGTTCTTCATCAGACCTGAAGATATGTTATGAAGATGTTGTACGCATCGGCACATTTGGTTTCTCGTCAGCCGCACCTATCCTCTTTACAGCTACCAACGAGACCCAGAAGCTCGGATTAGATTATTATGACGTTTTCCAAGAGCATATTGCCGATAAAATCGACGAATGGATCCTGTCAAAGAAATACAGTCCATTCGAACTGAGTGCCATGATTGGTAAAGATAAGAAAATCAAAGACATTCTTACCGCTCCTTACCTCGACCTCGAGAGTGCAGAGAGCAAGTTCATGCAGGATGTGTATGAGAAGCTCAGCCTGAACAACGGTTGGGAAGCCAATCCCTCACAGCGCGTGTACATCTATCATTCTCGTAAGGACGACATGGTTCCCGTGCAGTCAGGACGCGCACTGATTAAACACTTCAAGGACTACGGCTACGAGCCCAGCATCATCCCCGGTGCCACCAACCTGCAGACCAACTTCGTGATGCCTGTCGGCCACATGGCAGGTGTAGTGCCCTGGTTCGTACAGACGCTGGCAGCCATCAAGGCATGGCCCACCATGTACTACGAGGGTGAGTTGAACGAGACCTACAAGTTCCTGGCCGAGCAGACCAAGACCGATCCTATCGCTATTCTGCGCTACTTTGACTCCATCGGCTTCGACTGCCGTGGTATGATTAAGCAGCTGCTGGCGCTGAATCCGAACCTGTCAGCAGAAGACATTGACGAGGCTACTCTGGAGGCTGAGCTGGGAGCAATCTGCCAGCAGCAACTGGACATCACCTACGATGAACTCTGCGAGATGATGGAAGACTCTGGTATCGACATCAGAACCTTCATCATTGAGCTGGTACGCTACATCGACGAGAATCCTAGTCAGGACATCTTCAAGGCTGACATCCGTACCCTCAGATCGAGCAACGACAAGGTGAACCCGGTCGAGGAGAACGAGAACCTGCTGTATGACTGGCTGGAGGCCAACGGCGTAAAGTAATCGGCAAGCAGTAAATATTCACATACTTCTATTAAGAATAGGGATTTCCCCAACACGGTTTAGGGGAAATCCTTTTCTTTTGCCCTCATTTCTTCATAATTTTGCAGCGTGAAAAAGCAACAATTAAGTCGAACAAATAAAACACTTACAATGATGAAGAAGATAATGATAGCCCTGGTAGCAATGCTGACAATGGCAGCAACGGGCAAGGCAATGAGCTACGAACAGGCACGCAACGAGGCCCTCTTCCTGACGGACAAGATGGCCTATGAGCTGAACCTGAATGAAGAACAGTACGAGGCAGCCTACGAGATCAACCTCGACTACCTGATGGGCGTTACCAGCTACGACGATGTCTATGGCACCTACTGGGAGCGTCGCAACCTGGATTTGAGCTATATCCTGCTCGACTGGCAGTGGAATGCCTTCTGTGCTGCCACCTATTTCTACCGCCCGCTGTACTGGGACGGAGGCTACTGGCACTTCGGCATCTATGCCCGCTATCCGCACCGCGACTACTTCTACTTCGGACGCCCGGTGTTCTATGCCAGCTATCGTGGCGGACATGCCTGGCACCACGTCGGCGGACACGGCTACTACTACGGTCGACGCGACCACTTCCGCCCGGCAGCAGGACGCTCTCACTTCGGAATGCTTGATCGCTGGAATCGCGGAGACTATCGCCATCACCATAACGGCAATGTTGGACGCGGATACTATGGTGGAAACCGCAACAGTTCGACACGCACAACTGTTGGAAACGGAAGATACGGTAACGGCCACTTTGACGGGAACAGAAATGGAAACCGCAATGGGAACTACGACGGCAACCGCAATGGGAATTACGACGGAAACCGTAATGGAAGCTTCAGCGGAAACCGAAACAACGGAGGTTCATTCGGAGGTCACCGCGACAATAACAGTTTTCGTGGAGGCAACAACTCTTCAACACAGCGCCTGAATGGCAGCAGTTCTTCAACAACACGCTTCAGCAACCACAGCAGCGGTTCTTTCGGAGGTAGTCGTGCTACCAGCAGTGGTTCATTCGGAGGTAGCAGCACACGTAGCAGCGGCTCGTTCGGAGGCGGCAGTACCCGCAGCAGCGGATCATTCAGCGGAAGCCACGGTAGTGCCGGAGGAGGCCACAGTGCCAGCGGAGGACGCTCTTTCGGGGGACACCGTTAACACTCGCACCTCAGCATTCATCATACGCTGAACCTCTCGCATCTCACAATGCCCGTATATAGCCAATATCGCTTTGTTGATGATGCCATGACCTACGGCCACCACCCGCTTACCGGGATAGGTGGCCGTAATATATATAAGAAAGGAACGCGCGCGAAGGAGCAAAGCGTCCTCTGATTCCACATCATCAGGCCACACCATATTGCGCAAATCAGGAATATAGCGTCCCGTAAAACTGCCCCAGTCTCGTTCACGCAAGAGTGCAGTGGTATTTACTGGCAATCCGTGAGGTTCGGCGATAATCTCTGCTGTCTGAATTGCTCTGTGAAGGTCACTTGCCACCACAGCATCCACTGGCTCTGATGCCAGTCTGACAGCAACCTGCCGAGCTTGTTCCATACCCCGCTCATTGAGTTCACCTTGTGTCTGGCCCTGCATCACATTTCGCGCATTATCCACGGTTTCGCCGTGCCTTACCAATATTATTGTCGTCTCCATATTTCGTAGAAAGAAAATCTGTTTCTTTTCAAAGCGGTGCAAAGATAATGCTTTTTTCTAAATTGCCCAAATCTATCATATCACGTTTTTGTATCCGATATTATCTCTATATTATTTGGATTATTCAAGAAAATAATGTAACTTTGCACGATATATGGATAATATGCAGTTAGAATTTACGCTTCGCATCTTCGTGGCCGCCATTTTGGGAGGACTGATTGGACTGGAGCGTGAGTATAGGTCTAAAGAGGCCGGTTTCAGGACACATTTCCTTGTGGCCTTAGGTTCGGCATTGTTCATGATAGTCTCGGCCTACGGCTTTTCTGATGTGCCTATGTCGGAAGCTCACCGCTGGGATGTATCACGAATAGCAGCACAAGTAGTCAGCGGCATCGGTTTCATCGGTGCCGGAACTATAATATTCCACAAGAGCGAGAATATTGTGCGCGGCCTGACCACGGCTGCCGGTGTGTGGGTAACAGCCGCCATCGGACTGGCATGTGGCGGCGGCATGTACATACTGGCAACAGCCAGTACACTATTGGTTCTGTTGGGACTGGAAGCATTCAACTACTTCCTGCACATGTTTGACAAGCACAGGAAGTAGTTTAAGCATCTTTATCCTTTGTAACACAATGCTGCACCAATAGCAGTGCAGAATTCAGAATACTTTGGAATATGGAAATGTACACCATATAGTCTCTCTAACATGGGGTATATTTCCTTGCATTGCGGCACTAGTGTCAGATTTCCAATAAGAACGAAGTCTTTGATGCCGGAATTGAGCGATGCCAATATGGCAGCAGAACCGATGGTCTGCAGTACCATGACTACAATGCCCAAGGCAATATCCTCTTGACGGGCATTATACTGAGCCTTGGAGAATAGCGATGCCGTAGCCTCCATTGGCAGTCCGGGAAGAGGATGAGTAGTAATATCACCGATTCGCAAATTGATGTTCCTGATATCACCCTGCACAGCAAGACTCTGTATCTGTTTCCAGTCACGAGTATTCAGCATAACACGAGCTAATCCCTGCAGCGTTCCACCGCCAATACCCAGTCCGCCGATATGTCGGATGTCATCACCGTCACATTGTACAAAACTTGTGCCAGTACCCATCGACACCACGATTGCCTTAGTAAGTCCTGACTCAAAACGGGCCCCCAGTCCGTCGGCAACAAATTCATCAACTGTCTGCGTAGGTATCCCATACACAGACTCGTTGATATATGCAGCCCCTACCCCTGTCAGCATCACCTGCTCGACATCAGATAGCTGTATCTTATTAACATGCAGATACTTTCCAAAGGCACCATATAATGAAGTCACCTGATCGGCAGCAGTAATGCGGATTGGAGAAATTACACGCCCGTCGCGCAAGCCAACAATCTTAGTGGTAGAGATGCCCACGTCTATTCCTATTATTATTCCCATTGTCTTCTTATTGTCAGAAAACAGCCTTCCTACTCTGGGAAGGCTGTTTCCAATATTGAATGATTGAAGAAATTAGCAGAGTTTACGAGAGCCGTCACCAATAACGACGTCATAGACCTTTGGCTCGTGGCCATACTTCTCGTTGAAGCGCTTCTTAGCATCAGCAACAAACTGACGATAGAGATCGTTACGGACGAGGTTGATGGTGCAGCCGCCAAAGCCGCCACCCATGATACGTGAACCAGTGACACCATTCTCCTTGGCGATATCATTGAGGAAATCAAGTTCCTCACAACTCACCTCATAGTCCTTCGACAGACCTTCGTGAGTCTGATACATCAGTTCACCAACCTTCTCATAGTCGCCTTCGTTGAGTGCGTCGCAAACAGCAAGTACACGGTCTTTTTCACCCAGTACAAACTTGGCACGCTTGTAGTCCTCTTCACCTACTTCAGCACGTACTTCATCAAGTTGTTCCCAAGTACAGTCACGCAGAGTCTCAAACTTGCCCTCAGGATGCTTTGCCTGGATATGCTTTACAACATTCTCGCAAGAGTTGCGTCGGTCGTTATAAGGCGAGCCTGCCAACTGATGCTTCACTACGCTGTCGAGCAGTACGAGGCGATAGCCGTCGGGCTTGAATGGGAAGTATTCGAATTCGCGGCTGCGGCAGTCGAGACGCATCAGGCAACCAGCCTTACCAAAGACGCTGGCAAACTGATCCATAATACCACAGTTAACACCACAATAGTTATGCTCAGTAGCCTGACCAGCCAACACGATATCCCACTGAGACACCTTGTTGTCACCAAAAATGTCGTTCAGACCACATGCAAAACAACTCTCCATAGCAGCACTACTTGACATACCGGCACCAAGGGGAACATCGCCTGCAAATGCAATATTGAATCCCTTGACAGGAACACCAAGTTTCTTCATCTCCAATGCAATACCATAGATATAGCGGGCCCATGAAGCACGCGGACCATTGGGGTCGCTGAGTTTGAAGTCAACACGATCTTTGAGATCGATAGCATATGCCATCACAGTGTCTTCAGTACCATTGGCACGCATCTCGGCCATAACACCTTTATCTACGGCTCCCGGGAACACGAATCCACCATTATAGTCGGTGTGCTCGCCAATAAGGTTGATACGGCCCGGTGAGGCATATACATTGCCTGTCTTACCATCAAAGTGCTTGATGAAGCGGCTTCTTACAAAATCAATTTCCATCATATTTGTTTACGATTAACAATTATAACATTCAATTTAATCCACAAGGATATCTTTATTAACATTCTTACAGCCCAACAGAGCATAGTAGAACATATAGGCCATAGCCAGAAGATAGACAAAATAACTCGGCATATATCCCATGATGTCAGCAAAGAAATTCTGAACAACGGGCAGTACGCCACCGCCAACGACCATCATCATAAATATGCCAGAAGCCTGTGCTGTGTACTTGCCAAGTCCCTCGGTAGCGAGGTTGAAGATCGAAGCCCACATTACTGATGTGCAAAGACCACAGAGTACAAGCAGCAAAGCACTAACCGGTACAACGGCTGATGTTGACTGGAACTTCATAATGTCGAACAACGGCATGCTGACGGTAACAGTCTTTGGTATAATGATAGCCAGCAGAATAAGAATCATACCGATACTGGTAGTAGTAAGCATCAACTGGCGAGATGACACCTTACCAGCAATCATTCCGGCACACATACGACCAATAAGCATGAGAAGCCAGTACATAGCAGCTACGGCACCGCCTATCGTGGCAGCATTCTCAAGCAGACCAGCACCCTTCTCTGTAGAGTCAGAGAGATAGAAGTTCAGACCACCAGGGATACCAACCTCAACACCAACATATACGAAGATGGCGATAACACCCAGCAGACAATGGCGGAACGACCATGGAGAGTGCTCGAACTTGGTCTCGGCAGTAACCTTACCCATCTCAGGATCCTGAATAGGAATAAAGAGCAGGATGATAAATGCTGCTGCAAATACTGTCATTGCGATATACATGACGAGATTGACATCGGCCATCTGTGTAGAGGCTGTCACTGTTCCGATGAGCGAACCCACAAGCATGGGAGTCATTGTACCTGCCAGAGAATTCAGTGTACCACCAATGAGGTTCAGCTGGTTACCACGGTTACCACCACCACCTAAGAGATTGAGCATTGGGTTTACAACTGTATTCAGAATACATACCGAGAAACCAGAGATGAAAGCACCCAGCAAATAGACACAGAAGCCAGGGATACCGCTGGAGAAACCTGAAAGGAACTGGACAAGGACTCCTATGAAGCCTACTGCGATACCGATGAGGGCCGAGCGCTTGTAACCGAACTTGGTAAGCATCTTTCCTGCGGGAATACCCATGAACAAATATGCAAAGAAGTTCATGAAGTTACCCATGATGCCAAGCACATTAGAGCCACCGATTTCTGGCTGGTTCTTCCAAATTACTCCAATAGGTGCGCCAAGATTCGTTACAAACGAAATCATAGCATATAGGAAGAACATCGTTACGATAGCGATAATACTTCCATTCTTTTGTTGATTACTCATAGTCTGATAACAATTTATTAGTTTTGTTAAGTAATGGTTATTCTTCTACGCCGAAACGATAGATAGTCTTTTGCTTGTACTGCTGACCGGGGTTTAGAACCACCGAGGGGAAGTACGGACGGTTTGGAGAGTCGGGAAAGTGCTGGCACTCAAAGCAGATAGCCGAGCGACGTGGGAAGGTTGCTCCCTGCTGTCCGGCATAACCGTCGGCCCAGTTGTCGCTATACACTTGCATACCCGGTTCTGTGGTATAGACCTCAAGGATGCGCTTGCTATCGGGATCGGTCAGGCGTGCAGCAAAGCTCAGTTCGCCCTCTTCACGCTTGTTGAGTACGAAGCAGTGGTCGTAACCGTTACCATTCTTAATCTGCTCATCATCAGCATCAATATCCTTACCAACAGCCTTTGCTGTGCGGAAATCAAACGGTGTACCAGCCACCTTAAGAATCTCACCGGTAGGAATACATGTATCATCTACAGGGATAAAGAAGTCAGCATTGATTTCCATAACTTGCTTCTCAATAGTAGGTGTAGGATTGGCAATACCTGGCAGAGAGAAGAAAGCATGATGTGTCAGGTTAATGACCGTCTTCTTGTTGGTAGTTGCCATATACTCAATCACCAGTTCATTGAGGTCGGTAAACGTAAACTCTACGGTAATACGGCACTCACCTGTAAAACCTTCCTCGCCATAAGCCGAAGTATAAGTAAGGGCCAAAGAGCGCGGTCCCATCTGCTTGGCATCCCAAACGCGGGCATGGAAACCGGTAGGTCCGCCGTGCAAGGCATTGGGACCATTATTGATGGCCAGCTGATAGTCCTTGCCGTTGAGAGTGAACTGACCCTTGTTGATACGGTTGCCGTAGCGTCCAATCAGAGTAGAAAGGAAAGGTTCTGGAGAATTGATAACATCCTTGATGTTGTCGTGACCTTGGATGACGTTAGCAACGTTGCCGTCCTTGTCAGGAACCATAAGGGCAACTATTGCGCCTCCGTAGTTTGTTATTGCCACTTCGTAGCCTTTGCGGTTCTTCAAAATGTAAAGATCCGTCTTCTTACCGTTTACTGTGGTCTGGAAATCCTTGCGGTTCAGACCACAAAGATTCGCTGTTTCCGTTGTGTTCGCCATAAATCTAATGTTTTTAGTTACTTATTAATTTCTAAATGCAAAGTAACCTAAAAAAAACGAGAATGACGAAAGAAACGCTTAAAAAAACGTTTAAGGGAATGTTAAAAACACCTAAAGGCAGTATTTCAGAAAGTCTCCCACAACATACGACGAGCCACCCACAAAGACAAAGTCATTGGCTTCAGCGTTTGACAAAGCCGCGCTATATGCCTCACGAACAGTGGAATATGGTGTTCCATGGATGTTGTATTTTTGTGCTAAAGATTGCAGTGTGTGCTCATTTACGGCCCTTGGCGAACTTGCCTTGGTAAAATAGTATGTAGCATCCTTTGGCAGCAAACCGATCACTCCCTCTATGTCTTTGTCGCTTACCATACCGAATACAATATGCATCTTACGGCACTTGACCATACTGAGTTGACGGCTCAGATATTGCCACCCACCGAGGTTGTGACCAGTATCACAAACAACCTTGGGAGACTGCTGCACCACCTGCCAACGGCCCTTCAGGCCGGTAAAGGCACATACATTTTTCAGTGCCGTATTCAATTCGTAAAGGCTCTTCTCAAAGTCCATACCTGAACCAGACTGACTAAGGAATCCCCTCTCCGACAAAGCCTGCAAGACATGCAGGATTGTATTCATGTTTTTCTGTTGATAGATACCGCCCAAATCACTAATCAGAGTACCATAGGTTCTGGTCTTATAAGACATTCCGCCTTCTGGCAGCATCTCGGCCGACAAGACTTCCGGTGCGTCTTCTGCGAAAACGATAGGTGAACCCATCTCTTTGGCTTTCGACTCAAAAACAGGCCTGGTTTCGCTTGTGGCCTCGCCAATGACTACCGGAACTCCTGGTTTGATAATACCTGCCTTCTCTGAGGCAATCTCCGCCAAAGTGTTACCAAGAAACTGTGTGTGGTCGAAACTGATATTTGTTATTATCGATACTACAGGAGTGATAATATTGGTACAATCCAGTCGTCCACCAAGTCCAACTTCAACTACGGCAATGTCAACATTCATATCCTTGAAGTACTTGAAGGCCATAGCCGTAGTTACCTCAAAGAAAGACGGATGCAAGGGCTCAAAGAAGTCCCGCTCGTTTTCAACGAAAGATGTGACATATTCCTCACTCACCGGAATTCCATTTACACGAATACGCTCACTGAAATCCACCAAATGAGGAGAAGTATAAAGCCCTACGCGATAACCTACCTCCTGCAGAAGTGCTGCTATGGAATGCGATACGCTGCCCTTGCCGTTAGTGCCTGCCACATGAATAGTGGCAAAATACTTATGCGGATGGCCGAAATGCGCATCGAGAGCCAATGTGTTGTCCAAACCTTCTTTATATCCAGAAGCCCCTTGTCGTTCAAACATGGGCATCTGGCTATATAGGTATTCGCAGGTCTCCTGATAGGTCATAATAGTCTTTTGGCGCGCGGATCTGTTATTATCAACTGAAATAATTCTTAAAGCGCTGGAAGATACTTTGCTTCGTAGCAGCATCGCCTTTGAAGTTGTCGCTGTCACGGAACTTCTCTATGGCCTCCTTCTCCTCACGACTGAGATACTTCGGGATATATACACTGATGTTGACAACCAGGTCGCCGTTACCTCTGCCATATCCTTGAACAGCTGGCAATCCCTTGCCACGAAGTCTGAGAGTCTTTCCAGGCTGTGTACCTGCCTCAAGTTTAACTTTCAGTTTGTTACCTTCTATTGTTGGAATCTCCACTTCTCCGCCAAGGGCGGCTGTAGGGAAGTCGAGCAACAAATTGTAAATCAAATTATTATCATCGCGGATAAAGGTCGTATTCTCTTCCTCCTCAACAAAAACCTGAATATCGCCACTAATACCCTTATGATGACCAGCATTGCCCTTACCAGGCACATTCACTATCATACCTTCAGCTACACCAGCGGGAATCTTGATCTCTACCACTTCCTCGCCTTTCTCAACACCAGTACCGCCACAATGGTGGCACTTGTTTTTAATGACTGAACCCTCACCGTTACACGTAGGACATACGCCCTGAGTCTGCATCATTCCGAAAATGCTCTGAGTGGTATGGGTAATGACACCCGAACCATGACATGTAGGACACTGCTCATTAGTACTGCCTGCCTCGGCACCAGTGCCGTGACAATGCGAACAGGTAATATCCTTACGAACCTTGAACTTCTTGGTAACTCCATGGGCAATCTCCTGTAGCGAGAGCTTAACCTTCAATCTGAGGTCACTGCCTCGATGCACTTGCGGACCACGTCTTGAACCTCCGAAGCCTCCAAAACCTGCGTGGCCTCCAAAGATATCGCCGAACATAGAGAATATGTCATCCATATTCATGCTGGCACCGCCAAAGCCACCGAAGCCTCCCTTAGGTCCGTCGAATCCAAACTGATCATACTGCTGACGCTTCTGCGGGTCATGTAACACGTCGTAAGCCTCAGCAGCCTCCTTGAATTTTTCTTCAGCCTCCTTATTTCCAGGGTTGCGGTCTGGATGGTATTTTATGGCTATTGTTCGATAAGCTTTCTTTATCTGGTCTTCTGTGGCGTTCTTGTCAACGCCAAGTACCTCATAGTAATCACGCTTTTGAGCCATGACTCGTCGTATTGTTTAGTTTATTGTTTATTGTTTAACGTCCAAACTTAATTGTTTACTGGCCCACTGCCACTTTGGCGTGACGTATTACCTTATCGTTCAGCATATAGCCTGCCTGCAGACAATCAATAACTTTGCCTTTCTTGTCATCACCCATTCCCGGAACCATGGCTACAGCTTCGTGAATGTCGGTATTAAAGTCGGCTTCCTCTGTTTCAATCTTCTTAACGCCAAGTGATTCCAGAGCTTTGATAAACTTCTGGTATATAAGTTCCATTCCTTCACGGAGAACCTGAGGGTCGTCAGTTTTCTCGCCATTCTCAATGGCACGTTCCATATCATCGATAACTGGCAGTATTGCAGACACAGCCTTCTCACCGCCATTCAGAATCAATTCAGCCTTCTCTTTCAGCGTACGCTTACGGTAGTTGTCGAATTCTGCAACCGAGCGAAGATACTTATCTTTCAGTTGCTCTATCTCATCCTTAGCAGCTTCCAGCGGGTCTTTCTCTTCTGCAGTTTCCTGTGTGTCATTATTCTCTGTTGTCTCTTCGTCAGAGGGAGTATCTGCGACATAATCGCTAACTGGTGTTTCTGCGCTATCTTGAGCCTGCTGCTCTTCCTGATTCTTTATTTCTTCTTCTTTCATAGCTGTATTAGTTTATCTTTTTCACCTATAAAAGCAAATATCGTGCCAAAGTCATGCATACATCTCAGCCTTCTTGGCTTTGATTGCCTCATCGAAGATATAGTCATCGTATGTTGTCAACTTGTCGATAGTGCCACGTGGTGTCAGTTCTATTATTCGGTCGGCAACGGTATTGATGAACTCATGGTCGTGTGAAGCAAAGAGGATATTGCCTTTAAAGGATATCAGGTTGTTGTTGAATGCCTGGATAGACTCCAAATCAAGATGGTTGGTTGGTGTGTCCAGAATCAGACAATTGGCATTCTTCAGCTGCATACGAGCAATCATGCAACGCATCTTCTCGCCACCGGATAGCACATTTACATGCTTCAGCACGTCTTCCTCCTTAAACAACATACGTCCAAGGTATGACTTCATCATCACCTCGTTACCCGTACCATACTGACTGAGCCAGTCAACCAAATTCAATTCCGACTGGAAGAACTCTGTATTGTCAAGCGGCAGATAAGCTGTTGTGATGGTTACGCCCCATTTGAATGTGCCGGCATCTGCCTGACGATTACCATTAATAATCTCGAACAGTGCCGTCATGGCTTTGGGATTATGTGAGAGGAATACCGTTTTCTGTCCCTTCTCAATGGTAAACGACACATTGTCGAAGAGAACGGTGCCATCAGCATCTACAGCCTTCAATCCCTCTACTTCAAGTATCTGTGTTCCAGGCTCACGTTCCATAGAGAAGATAATTCCAGGATATTTACGTGTTGACGGTGTGATCTCCTCAACATTCAGTTTCTCCAACATCTTCTTTCTTGATGTGGTTTGCTTTGACTTAGCCACATTAGCCGAGAAGCGACGAATAAACTCCTCTAACTGTTTACGCTTCTCCTCAGCCTTCATCTTCTGGTTCTGCTGCTGACGTAAAGCCAACTGCGACGACTCATACCAGAACGAATAGTTACCAGAGAACAGCGTTACCTTGCCGAAATCAATATCAACAGTCTGAGTACTTACAGCATCGAGGAAGTGGCGGTCGTGAGACACAACGAGTACACATTGCTCCAAATTGGAGAGATATTCTTCCAACCACTGAACAGTATCGAGGTCGAGGTCGTTGGTAGGCTCATCGAGCAACAGATTGTCGGGATGACCGAACAGGGCCTTGGCAAGCATTACGCGAACCTTTTCATTATTAGAAATTTCCGACATCTGCTTATGATGCTGCGCCTCTTGAACACCTAAGTTCTGCAACAGTTGTGCAGCCTCACTCTCTGCCTCCCAGCCATTCATTTCGGCAAAGGCCATCTCCAAGTCTGCAGCACGCACACCATCCTCCTCTGTCATTTCATCTTTAGCATACAGGGCCTCGCGCTCCTTCATATTCTGCCATAGTGGCTGATGACCCATCAGCACAGTATCCATAACAGAGAATTCATCATATTTGAAGTGATCCTGCTCCAACACCGACAGGCGTTCGCCCGGCTGCATTTCTATTGAACCCTTATTGGGTTCCAGTTCACCGCTGATGGCACGAAGCAGCGTTGACTTTCCGGCACCATTGGCTCCAATAATACCGTAAATGTTACCTCCTGTGAACTTCAGATTGACGTCTTTATAGAGCGTCTTCTTTCCAAACTGAATCGCTAAGTTTGTGACTGTTATCATCTCTTCTTAATTCCTTAATTTAATTTTCGGGTGCAAAGGTACGATTAAGTGAGCAGAAAACCAAAAGAATTTTGAGTTTTCTCGCTACAAGCTCCGCTCACTTCTACCTTCTGTGGAAGAGAGGAAGCGTCTTTGTCGTTATCACTTATTCAGCCTATTATTCAAACTGCGCAGCCCAGTCCAGAAACTTACGGACTCCATCGGAGCCAAACTTTTCAAGCGACTGAGCCGCCTCTGCCACAGTAAGTATACGATCTGGGCGCGACTTCGAATAGAACTTGTCGGCATAGCAGATAATCTGCTCCTCAAGTGACTCTGGTATGAAATCATCCAAAGGCAAGGGAAGATGCTGGCGCTCTATCTGTTCTCGAGTCAGGCCTGTTCCTGTATGACGTTCAGCAACACGAGCATGGCGCGGACAACCCTCGTCACGAAGAATCTGACCACCAATAAGCCCATGCTTGATATATGGCTCCGTTCCATGACAACAAATCGAAGGAGCATTACATCGCAAAATACCTATATCATGAAGCATGGCAGCCTCCTCCAAGAATTGCACATCAACAGGCAGTTCTGGATGTTTCTTTGCAATTTGCAAACAGCGGTCAGCCACTTGCCTGCTATGTTTCAACAAAAGGCTGTGCAAGTCGTCGTCATCAGTATAATATTTATTTATAATACTATAATAATCCATCTTTTCTGTTTTATACATTAAAATAATCGAATCCCACGATGGTATCCACGAAGCGGTGTACATAGTCGGCAGCAGTGGTGGGCCACTGGAAGCCAAGACGATAAAGCACCTGCGTAGTATAATCGTTGGTCGATTCTATCCAGCGTGTCTTATGACCCGTACCCATATCGTAGGCCATGAGCGGACGGAGCAGGGTAATCAAGTCAGGATTCTCCATCATCTTCTCCAATGCCTGTTGGAACTCTTCATTTTCCACGCGTTTCAGTGTGATACCAGCCTCGGCAAATCCTGTGAGAATATCTGACAAGAACTGGCGGTGGGTGTTTGAAGGATGGAACACCATACACTCCTTTGGTGTCTGAGCAAGTTGCATGATGGCACTAGCAACTTCGTCGATAGGCGAAAACTCGAAACGCTGGTCAAGGGCTTCGTAGGGCACCATGCCACTCACGACGTATGCACGCAACGTGGCAAGGAAATTATTGGTATTGAAGTTGATTTGGAACTCACCATCCTTCTGGCGGGCCGACAGGTTGCCGACACGCATAATCTTAGCATTCAGTCCATGATGGGCTATGGCATCAAGCACAAGCTCTTCGGCCTTGAACTTCGAATATACATATTTGTTGGCATCGATATTCTGACCGATGTATAACACCTGCTCCGTCAGTCTGACCTCCGGACCAGGAATGTTATCGATGCTGATACCAGCGATGCTGTTGGTAGAGATGTGAATCAGTCGCGAACCTGTGCGCAGACAGAAGGTAATGAGATGTCGCACAGACTCAATATTTACCATCTCAATGTCGTTGCCTGCAGAAAAGTGCTTCACATTGGCCACACAGTTGATGACTGTCAACTCCTGATTCAACCTGTCGAAAGCATTGGCCTCTGTGACTTCGGCAGCGAAGGCTGTGACACGCTCGTCGAAATGGCTGAAAACCTCCGTATGGCCAAAGTAATAGAAGTAGAGCGTCTTGATGCGGCTCAGCGCCTCGTCGTTACCCTTAGCACGGACAGGACAGAGGATACGTCCGCGATAGTTGGTCAACAACTCGTTGAGGATATGGATGCCAAGATAGCCCGTAGCTCCTGTCAGCAGTACATCACCAATAGGCTGTCGTTTGCCGTTGCGGAAGGCATCGAGCGTGTTAGAGGCTAGTAGTGCGTTGAGTGGAGTGTAATGAGCCGCCTCTGGGGTATTTGCGACAGATGTGACATCAGCCTTTCCTCCATCTTGTGCGGCAGCAGCCTTTTCACTATTCACTATTACCTCTTCACTTATATAAGCTGCCAGTGCCCTTGGTGTCTTCTGTGTAAAAATGTCGTTGAACACGATCTGCACCCCGTGCTTGCTGGCCTCTACGATGACTTTGATGGCATTGATGCTGGTACCCCCGATATCAAAGAAGTTATCAGTAGCCCCCACCTCTTCTATCTTGAGGATATCAGAAAAGATGCCGCAGAACAGTTCTTCCATCTCTCCCACAGGAGCTACATAGTCTGTGGTACGCTGCAACTCAGGAGCAGGGAGTACCTTACGGTTAATCTTGCCGTTTGGTGTCATAGGCATCACATCCATGTGCATATAGACATCTGGCACCATATAGTCGGCCAATGATGAAGCGGCGAGGGTCTGGCGGACAGTTTCCTCGTCGATGGAAAATCCGTCGGCCACTGTATAGTAGAGCACCAAATGCTCATTACCCTGCACCTTGCGAACCTCGGCAGCTGCCTGACGGATACCTTCGATGTTAAGAGCCTTGTTCTCAATCTCACCAAGTTCGATACGGAAACCACGCAACTTCACCTGGGTGTCGATACGGCCCAGATACTCTATCTGACCTTTTTCATTCCAACGGCAGAGATCGCCAGTGTGATACATGCGGACAGGTCGTCCCCAGCGATCCTGCTTAACAAACGGACAATCAACGAAAGACTTAGCCGTACGTTCTGGTAGTCGCCAGTAACCACGACCAACCTGTACGCCAGCAAAGCACAACTCACCAGCCACACCCTGTGGTACAAGGTTGCCTGATGTATCAACGATAAAGTTCCAGTTGTTGGCCACACTTTCGCCAATAGGAATATCCTCTACCCTACTACCTGGAGCAATAGAGTAATATGAGGTATCATCAGTACATTCCGTAGGACCATAAACATTGATAACCTCGATGTGGTCACTATAGATTCCACTCATCTTCTCGCCGCCACCAGTAGTAAAGCGGATAGGCAGGTCGTCGAAGGCATTGAGCAGCAGACAAGTCATCGCCGTAGAATAGCCGCCACCAGTAATCTGATGGTCAAACAGGAACTGACGAATCAACGCAAGATCTTTTCGTATCTCTGTCGGCATGATGTGGAACGAGCCACCAAGAGTGAGCACAGGATACATGTCCTCGATATGGGCATCGAACGAGAACGAACGGTGTCCGCTAATACGGTCATCGGCCGTCAGCTTCTCCATGTCGATGACCACAGCAATAAAGTTGCGCAGACCTGCCTGATGGAGCATAGCGCCCTTTGGCTTTCCTGTAGAACCAGAGGTATAGATCAAATAAGCCAAGCCATCGGGACTAGACAAATCTATGGCATCAAAATCAGAACCATTGACAGTACTAATCTCTGCCATGAAGTCATCTATAAAGAAGGTTTTGGCTGCGGCAGTCTTTAAATCACCTTCAGCCATTTTGGCCTCCAACACATAGTGCGAGGTTATCAACACCTTAGATTCGGAATTCTCCAACATGTAACTCAGTCGTTCGTTGGGATATTCAAAGTCCAACGGTGTATATGCAGCACCTGCCTTATGGATTGCAAGAACTGATAGTGGAAATTCCTTGGTGCGGTCGAGCATGACGCAAACAAAGTCGTTGGGCTGTACTCCGAAGTCTATCAGCCGACGAGCCAAAGCATTCGAGTAGCTGTCCATCTCTCCGTAAGTCAGCTGACTGTCTTTATCCACCACTGCTGGAGCACCTGGTGTTCGCTTGGCCTGCTCAGTAAACAGGTTTGCAAAGGTCTTGCTCAGATCTACATCAAGATCCTTGCCGGTACCTATTTTAATAATTCGTTCTGCCTCCTCGTCGCTAACTATGCTGATGCTTGTCAGAGCGGCATCTGGCTCTGCTATCATCTTTTCAGTTGTCACCTTCACGGCATCTGCCAGACTCTGCATCAGATGTTCAGAATACTTGCCGTTGTCGTATTCCACACAGACGCTGGGCTGCCCCTGCACTTCGCTGATAAAGAAGGTAATGGGGAACTTGGGTACTTGGAGTTCCATATTATCTAACTCCAACGGCGTACCCTGACAAACGTATTGACTTATCATACCCAACTGATAGACAAACTGTATCTCAGCTGTAAGACCAAAGTCTGCTGCAATCTGTGCAAACGGATAGTTCTCGTGGAGCAATGTCTCATCAAAATTATTGCTGACCTCCCTAAGAAATTCTCTGACTGTTTGTTTTCCGATCGTAGCACTGAGTGCCAGTGTATTGACAAACATGCCTACTGTATTACGGATACGCAAGTTAGAGCGACCATTTGAGACGGTGGTAATACACACCTGCTCGCTATTGGCAAAGCGTGACAACGAGTAGTAAACTGCACCCAATATAAGATGAGCCGGGGTAATCTGACTACTTCGGCAGAAAGCATCGATAGTTTCTAAATCGATTGCTGAACGGACAACACTAACAGTGCCCTGAACAGGGGCTTTCAGATCGGGTTGCACCTCGGTTGCTGCCTCAACAACAGACAGCCGTTCTTTGAAGAAGTCCTTAGCGGACTGATATTCCTCGCCACCCTCAGCAGCTTTCTCTGCCACCACATATTCGGCATAACTTAGGTCTTCGTCCTCAATAGGTTCGCCGTTCATGATGCTGCATAACTGACTTAAGAAGATGTCGACAGAACCGCCGTCAAATATCAAGTGGTGCACATCCATCAGCAGATAGGTCTTCTTTTCTGTAGTCACAATTTCAAAACGATAGAGCGGACCAGTGCTGAGGTCGAAGGGCCTCAAGTAATCATGTTTGTAGGCTGTCAGCTCTTCCTCGCTTATCTGCCTGACTGGAATCTCGACGACCTGTTCCACATCCTTAATCTGAACAATGTCAGAGCCATCATTACCAAAGTGAACCATCAACTGCGGATGGAGTTTTACTAAACTCTTGATAGCATCAGCTAGCGTGGTAGTATCTGTGTCCTGACGGAACGCAATAATATAAGGAATGTTGTATAGAGTGGTGGTAGGATTCTTCAAGCAGTCGAAATACACACCCGTCTGAGCGTAACTCAGTGGAACAGAAGCGAGAGATGAGTGCTGAGAGGTAAGAGTTGTGTCTTGTGGGCGTTCTGATGAGTCAGCCGTTCTCTCGCCTTTACTTAGCAACTTGCTCCATATCTCGTTTTCAATGCCTTGTAATGTCCCGTTCTTCACCAGCGATTTAGCATCAAGAGTGATGCCATATCGCTTGTTAACCTGAACAGCCAGTTTGATGGCTGAGATAGATGTCAGACCGGCGAAACCAAGGACAGTAGTGATGCCAAAATCAGAATGGTTTACGATACCGGCAATAATCTCATGCAACTCCTGTTCCAGAACGTTTAGTGGGGCGGCAGCAAACTCTTCACTATTCACTCTTAACTTTTCACTTAAATCGGGCTTTGGCAATGCACGCCTATTCACCTTCTGGTTCTGGTTCAGGGGGATAGCGTCTATATGCATGGTTACGGCAGGCACCATATATGGCGGCTTCTGATCAAGGATGAAATTGTTGAGTGCTTCAATATCTACCTGCTGGTCGCTGACGATATAGGCTGCGATGAACTTGCCGTTGCCACCCTCGTCGTCGAAGGCCTGCACGGTGGCATCCTTGATGCCTGGGAATTCACGGATGACTGCTTCCACCTCTTTTAGTTCGATTCGGAAACCGCGAATTTTCACCTGTCCGTCTCGACGGCCTACAAACTGGATGTCACCAGAGGGTAGGTAACGCACAATGTCGCCCGTACGATAGGCACGGATATATTTCTCCTCATTGGTGAAGGGATTCTGAATAAATACTTCTGCGTTTTTATCAGGTCGGTTCAGATAGCCGAGGGCTACTTGCGGACCAGCTGCCCATAGTTCGCCCAAAGCGCCCACGGGCAGACGGTGACCCTGAGCATCGACAACATAGAGACGCACATTGTCCAACGGTTTGCCGATGGGGACGTCGGTATCTTTCTTTGTAACAGGATAGACTGTGATAATGATGGTTGCCTCGGTAGGGCCATAGCCGTTGTGCAACTGATAGCCAACAGGTGGGGCGATACTTGCCAACTTCTCGCCTGCCACAGAGAGATGGAGCAAAGAGTGGTTTTCAATATTCGTTGCAAACTGATAACCCACCTGTGTTGTCATGAAGGTATGAGTGATGTGTTCGCGTTCAAAGTATTCGTTGAGTGATACGAGGTCCAGGCGAAGCTCCTCGGGGATGATATGTACGGTGGCTCCACCCGTTAGTGGCGGATAGATGCCCTCCTGATGTACATCGAAGCCGTAGCTGGCATATTCAGCCACGTTGTGCTCTGGTTTGAGGGCGTAGTATTTCCAGTACCAATTGCAATAACATACCAGATTGGAGTGCGTCAGCTGGCAGCCTTTGGGGACACCGGTCGAGCCGCTGGTGTATAGTAGGATGAAGCGGTTCGATGGTGATAGCTGTGTATTGATAGTTGAAAGTTGAGCACTTGCTTCTGCTGAGAGAGCAGGAAGCTTTAAGAACTCTTTTGTAAGTAGCACTTCGCCATCATATTCGTCCACAAGGTCGCGCAGTCCCTCGTCGGCAATCAGCAAGCGTGCTGCAGCATCCTTCACCATGAAGTTCAGACGCTCCTTGGGATAACTAGGATCAAGTGGTTGATAAGCACAACCTGCCTTCAGGATACCCAGAGAAGCAATAGCCATCCACTCACAGCGCGGTATGATGATGGAAACAGCATCCCCAATGCCCAGTCCTTTTGATGCAATATAGCCTGCTATACGGTCACTCAGTTCGTCAACCTGTCGGTAGGTGTAACGGTGGTCTTTGAAAACGACGGCTTCGGCATCTGGAGTGGCCTTGGCCTGTCGGCGGAACAGGCTGATGACAGTCTGTGTATCATCGTATGGTCTGTCTGTATCATTAAAACTGTCAAGCAGCTGCATTTGTGATGTTGTGGTAAGCTGCACGTCACTCAGTTTCTCCTGACTGAGGAAACCTTCAACTACCGCTTCGTAGCTCTCCATGAACTGGTTCATGAGTGCCTCACTATATTCATTGCCATTATATTCTGCCTCCACGACGAAGCGGTCTTCCTTAATGACAACTTTCAGATAAAGAGATACTTCGCGGCTATTGTTGCAGAGAAGAACAAACTTCATCGGCTTGCCACAGAACGGCTTGTTGTCTAGCACATTGCCGTGCCAAACAAACAAGCTTGCGGGTTGCAATCCCAAGTCGCTGATGACGTCGCTATATGAGTATGACGCATGCTGGCGACAACCCTTCATCTGCTCCTCTCCGGCTTTAATGAAGTCAATGACCGTGGTATCATTGTCGAACTTGGCATACACAGGCACCGTCTTGACCAACATACCTACCGTGCGACTAGTGCGCTTGTCAGCACGTCCGTTATGGACCGTATTAAACAACACCTGCTGCTCATTATTGTATTTTGCCAGCAGATAGCTATAGGCTGCTGTGAATAGTGAACTGCGATAAATGCCATTATTCTTGCAGAAAGTATCTACACGGGCATCATCAATAGTCATCGTCCGTGACAGAATAGAATCCACGAACTGCTTGTCATCGCGGTCGGGCAACAATGGAGAATAGCAGTCGCCACAATCAAAGTTCTCAGCATACCATTTCTTATCCTCCTCAAAGACGGGCGTCTGGCGCTGTTGTTCTTCTGCTACAGCCAGTTCTTCTAATGTCACATTTTCCGGTTCCAACGCCTCACCAAGATATGCTTTCTCGATATCGGCCAACATGAGCCCCTGTGAGCCTCCGTCAAAAAGCGTATGGTGGACATCCTGAAAATAATAAAAATGCTCGTTGTCACGTAGCAAGCGGATACGGAACAGACGGTCGCCCACAATATTGAAAGGCTGAACCAACTCTTTTTTAATCGGCTCGATATCGTCGATATGCTCTACTTTCAACGAGAATGTCTCCGTGTCGTCAATGGTCTGCACAGGGTCACCCTCCTCAGTCTGTTCAATACGCGTAAATAGCGTGGGGTGAGCAGCTACAGCGGTCTCAATAGCCTTACGGAGTCGCTCTTCGTCAAGGCAGCCATCGAGAATGTAGAAACAAGGAACATTATAACAAGGCTCTCCAGGGTGGTTAACACATTCCACATACAGGCCATATTGTGTTTTAGTTAAAGGTGCAGACGTTTTCATTATTTTTTATATTAATCCTTAACTCTTAATTCGAATTTAACGTGCGTCAACTTGTGCAGGAGATAGATGGCGAACATCTCAATGATATAAGCTATCAAGTAACTATACCACAAGAGACTTGTATCCATCTTAGAAATTATCCAAAGCACAGGAATTACAGTCAACGAGAGTGCGAAGGAAATAAAAAGAGCGATACGATCATAGGCATAGAGTTTATAGACTATCATAATAGTATATATGTAGCAGAAGGGGATGAGACTGATAGCGAAAATGCGCAGGGCTTGGCAACTCTCGGCAATCAAGTCTTCTTCATCTGCACCAAAGAGCATCACAGTAAACTCCGGCCAAACCCAGACACAGAAGCATGTGATAATCATCGCCACGGTAATAAAGTTGAACGACTTACGTAGTACCAATGTAAATGCCTCATTGTCGCCCTTACCCACCTGGATAGAGCCCAACGACTGGATGGTACGGCATACACCTCCAAGAAAAAGATTGTAGATAAGTAGCAGGTTCATGCAGAGAGAAAAAGCAAAAATTCCTGCGCGTCCCAATGAAGACAATATTATGCGGTTGGACGAGAACATGAGAGCCGTAAGACAAATGGAGGCAATTGCCAGTGGTGCACCTTGCGATACTATAGCGCCGAGGACAGGTTTCTGGCGCCCCAAAGAGAGTTGCAAATGATTATCTTTTGAGAGGAAATGGATAGCCATCAAAGCTATGCCGACAACATGACCTATGACAGCAGCCCATGAACTACCCTCAATACCCCAACCAAAACACTTAATAAACACGACGTCGAGAATGAGGTGGACAGCATTATCTACCAGAATGGATACAGACACCAGACGGGGACTGCCGTCAACACTCACCATCGTATCTACGGCCCACATCAACAGGTATGCAGGAGCACCGAACATCATCACCTGCAGGTAGGCTCGGGTAGGTGCAAAGAGTTGGTCGTTGTTGCATAACAGTCTTGTGGAGGCGTCGGGGAAGAAGATTCCGCAGGCGGTGATGATCAGACCTACCACCACACAAGCTATCATCGATATGGTGAAGATGTAGGAGGCACGCCGAGTGTCCTTCTTGCCCAGTTCCATACCCACCAGCATGCCGGCTCCTGTCGCCAGCAGCATGTTGATGGTGAACATGAACTGCAGGAAGGGGAACGACAAGTTGATAGCACTGACCGAGTCTTCATCTATCAAGTTACCCACTATCATGGCATCAACTACATTACCCAGACAGGCAGACAGTCCAATGAGGATTGATGCCCACAGGAAACGCCAGAATTCCTTGTTGAACGTTTTTCTTTCTACAGTATTCATCAACGACCAATTATTTTATAAATCTCAGGAACAATAATCTCCAGCGAAGCATCGTCCATCATCAGGTCGTGCTCGTGGGGGGTGTGAACGATGTGCAGCTTCGACTTGTCGCAATAGTTTTCGTAGTTGCCGGCCTCAAACTCCATCATCTTTTCCCAGTAGCGGCGGTTGTCGCCCGTCACTCCGGCAGGAATCTGGTCGGGTTTGAAATAGGTCACGTTGCCATCGAAGAACGAGGGGCTGTGGTGCGTCAGGTCGTCGGCGACGTTGGCGGCATTCCTTACCATGGCCTCCAGCATGCCGGCCTCTCTGAGTTCTGCAAACAGCGGGCACATCTCGAAGTAGGCGACATTGATTTCGGAGAGCATGCCTTTCGACATCTCACGAAGGTTGTTGTCGCCAAGGGCATGGGAGTCGAGCATGATGAGATGCTGCACGTCTTCACCTGCCGCCCGTAGCTGACAAGCCATTTCGTGAGCTACCACACCACCGTAACACCAGCCACCGAGGATGTAGGGTCCCTGGGGCTGATAGTCCTTGAGGATGCGGATGTAGTTGGTGGCGATATTCCTGATGCTGTGGCGGATATCGTCGGGATGGTACAGGTTGTAGGGCTCGATGACGGCGAAGGACACGGTGTCGCCGATCCTGTCGGCCAGCCGGTAGTAGGCGTCGCTGCCGGTATTGGCGGTATGTACGAACACCATCTTAGGCCCGTCGTTCTGCGAATAGATGCACAGGTCGGAGGTTTGGGGGTTTGAGATTTGGGGGTTGAGGTTTGAGGTTTGAGGTTTGAGGTCACCATTAACCATTAACCCTTCCTCCAACACTTCCACCCATCCGCTGATGGAGACATCGGCGGGATAGTGGCCGGCCAATAGCTGCATCAGCCTTGACAGGTAGTGGCGCAGCTGTTGCTGGCTGATGGCGATGTTATGCGTCAGCACATACAGGAAGCTGCGCTGACGGGTGTGCAGACAAACCATCTTCATCATGCTGCTGTATTGCAGGTCGATGGGCGTGTGATACAGGCTGTCGCGTAGCTTCCTCAGGGTACCGTAGTCGTAGTCGGGCGACGCCAGCATTTCGAGCGGTATGCTGCGGTCGGTGATGACCTGCTGGATGACTGGCATGTTATGGAACACGATGGCCGAACGGAGCTGCTCGTTCTCGCGGGCTATGACGTCCAAGGCCTCGCGCAGGTGGGCTTCGCTGACGATGCTGTCGACCTGTAGGAACACCACGTTACGGTAGCTGTGGGAATCGGGGGTGACGAGCTGTCGGAAGAGCATCTCGTCCTGCCAGTTGGCAATGGGCAGCACCTTCTCGATATGCTCGCCCCGCGACGCGAAGTCGCCGACGATGGTTTCATACTCCTCCCGACTCCAGAGCTGTTCGTAGGCGACCTCGGCGACGTCGGCAATCTTGCGGAAGGTGTTATGCTGCAGCACCTGTTTGCCGGTGACCTTGATGCCCTGGGCGCGGAGTGCCGTGGCGTAGCGCATGGCGATGAGTGACGTGCCACCCATGTCGGTAAACCTTTCGTCGGGTCCGATGTGGGTGTCGGCCTCCAACACGTCTTCCGCTGTCGTCAGTACCCTGTACAGCACTTCGCTGTCGATGATGCCCGTCATGTTCCGTTCCCTCTTGGGATTCGGCAGTTCGTTACGCATCACCTTGCCGTTGAGGTTTCGCGGCAGCGCGTCCATCCGTACCCATACGTCGGGAATCATATATTCGGCCAGAAAGTCGGCAATCTCGGCTTTGACCGCCTGCTTGTCGAGTTCACGCTTCGCCTCGTAATAGCACGAGAGGTGGTCGACGCCATTCAGGCTCTTGACGACAACCACGAGCTGTCCGACGTCGGTTCGGTTCAACACGGCGACGGCTTTGGTGATCTGAGCCTCCACTTCGCCAGTCTCGATGCGGAAGCCCCGCAGCTTCACCATGTTGTCGGTACGTCCCAGAATATCGATGTCGCCGTCAGCCGTACATCTGGCCCTGTCGCCGGTATGGAACCACCGCATGCCATTCATCATGAACCACTTCTCGGCAGTCAGCTCGGGCAACTTATGGTAACCGCTCGACATATAGTCGTTGCTGACGATGAGTTCTCCGGCCTCACCCGCACCGACCGGTTGTAAGGCCTCGTCGACAATCAGCGTCTGGGTGTTATGGTAGGGCTTGCCCACCAGGATGCGCTGCTCGTTGCCGTGGATCGTCTTGGAAATGATGGGGCATACCTCGGTACTGCCGTAGAGGTTGATCAGTATGTTGTCGGGTGAACAAGGACGGAAGTTGCGCAGCTTCTCGCCGGCAGCAAATACAAACACCCCTTTGAGGTCGTAGTCTTCGGCCATGATGGCAGCGAGACCGGAAGGCAGGAAGATGTGCGTCACCCGTGCTTCGCGGATGAACTGGTAGAGATAGCCCATGTCCTTACGAGCCACCTCGGGGGCAATACATACCGTACCGCCATGCAGCAGGGGGCCCACCAGAAACATCATGGTGGCCACGAAGGGAAAGCTCGACATGATGCCCGAACGGGTGTCGGCATTCATCGCTGCATCGGGATGCAGTTTGGCGCAGTCGGCAATATGCAACAGCATGCGGTGACTATGCAGCACGCCCTTGGGCTTGCCCGTGGTGCCTGAGGTGTAGAGGAGCATGGCAGACTCTCCCTCCTGTCCCTTCCACGTAGGGAGTGGAGTAGATAGACCTACTGCTGTTTTCTCGTCCATAAAGACCACTCTCTCTTCCGGGAATTGCAACTTCCTGCTTTCCCAAAACTCACGAGTAGTCAGGATGGCGGCAGCGGCGGCATCCTCCAACATATACTCCAAACGCTTTTCGGGGTATGCACCGTCGAAGGGAACGAAGATGCACCCGGTACGTAGGGTGGCGATGGCACCCAGCATGACGTACTTGGTATACGGTACATATACCGCCACAGCATCACCATGTTTCACACCAAGGGCTGTGAGCATGTGGGAAAGGGCGGCACTGCGTGCCTCCAGTTCACCGTAGCTCATCTCGCCGTAGGCATCCTGCAGAGCCGTCTTCTGTGGTGTGGCTGCTGCATAGTCTGATATCAGTTCGTGAATTAACCTCATCTGTCTCCAAAAAATCCTTTTTCATCCAACTTTTTCAGGAAGCGGCGCATATAGTCCTTTCCTGTTTCGGGCCACGTGAATCCCAGACGCTCCAAGATGCACGACGTGTAGGTGACGTCAAGACTCTCAAAACCAATCTCCTGACTGCCGTCACTGCTGTTGTAGGCAATCAGACTGCCTACCGCCGCATTGGTCTTCTCGTCGGCGAGAGCCTTGTTCAGGGCCTCGGCAACGTCTTCATTCTCTGCACCCCGGATGGTATACCCCACGTCGTTCATGGCATGGATAACGTCGCCCATCAGTGGTCTGTGCGGATTGACAGGCTGGAAGCAGATGCAGTCATCGGGAGTCTGAGCCAGAGCCAGGAGGGCCTTCGCCACATAGTTGATGGGCGAGAACTCCGTCTCGACATTCAACTCGTCGTAGCCGATCACTCCGATGGTACGGAAGGCATTCAGCGTGTTCATATAGCTGTTGGTCTTATAGTTGATCTGGAATTCACCGTCCTCAAACCTCGGTGCCAGATTGCCTACACGGCATACCTTCGCCTTCAGACCGTGGTTCAGGATTTCCTCATAGATATGACGTTCTGCCATGAACTTGGAATGGACATACTGGTTGGTGTTGAGCTCCTGACCGGCATACAGCACGTGTTCCGTAAACTGATAGCCGACAGGCGGCATACCGTTTTTACGGCTTCCCATGATACTGCCGGTGGAGACATGTACCAGACGGGCATCCCAGCGCAGACACCAGGCCGTCAGGTTCTTCACCGACTCGACATTGACGCGCTCAATCTCGTTGCCCTTGGCAAAATGCTTGACGCTGGCAGCACAGTTGACAACCGTCATGTCGCGGTGTGGTGCCGCGAAGCGCTCCAACGAGGCAGGGTCGGTGGCATCGCCCTCGATGACGATGATGCGTGAACCGAACAAGGCGTCGTCGCATCCGGAAGTACCGAAATAGTAACGCTGCATGGCTTTCAGACGGGTTTCGCCGCTGTCCTCTTTTCCCGGACGTACAAAGCAGTAGATCTTGCCGTCGTGGTTTACCACCAGTTCGTGAAGCACATGACTGCCAAGATAGCCTGTAGCACCTAACAGAAGCACGTCGCCGACAACATGATGCTCGCCACTGCGGTAAGCCTCTAACGTGTTATGCGAGAGCAGTTCGTGTATCCGCGTGTAGTCGTATTGGTCGGCACCCACCACTTCACTCTTAACTTTTAACTCTTCACTCTTAACTTTTAACTCTTCACTCTTAACTCTTACCTCTCCCCTCTCCTCGCCGAGGAACTCCGCCATGGCCCTCGGGGTGGTGTAGGTAAAGACATCATTGTAGACAATGCCATACCCCGCTTTTTCGGCGGCAATGACCACCTTCATGGCGAGGATAGAGCTGCCACCAATCTCGAAGAAGTCGGCTTCAGCACTGACACGGTCGACGCCAAGGACACTGCTGAAGATGCCGCAGAAGTCCTCCTCGGTCTTGTTGGCAGGAGCCACATAGTCGGCGGCTTTCCGCTCAGGCTTCGGTAGCGCCTTCTTGTCCACTTTCATGTTGACGGTAAGCGGAATCCTGTCAATCTGCATGATGACGGCAGGAACCATATAGGCTGGTTTCTGACTCTTCACATAGGCGGCAAGGGCGTCGGTATCTATCGGGTGGTCGCCAACAACGAAGGCTGCCAGATATTTGCCGCCACTCTCGTAGTCGTAAGCTTGTACCGTGACGTCAGCAACACCTTCAAAACCGCGGATAACGGTTTCTACTTCCTTCGTCTCGATACGGAAACCGCGGATCTTCACCTGTCCGTCCTTACGTCCTACAAACTCCACATCACCGTTCTGACGGTAGCGGACGATATCGCCGGTATGATACATGCGGAACTCGTTGAACGGACAGTCCTCATAGGCCTCGGCCGTCTTGTCGGGACGGTTCAGGTAACCACGGCTGGTCTGCGGGCCTGACAGGCAGTATTCGCCTGCTGCACCTGCCGGCAGTCGGTGGTTCGTCTTGTCCAGCACGTAGGCATGAATGGTGGGGATGGGTTGTCCGATGGGGATGTTAGGCTCCCATTCCTTGATGGGGAAGACGCTGACGCCACAGCAGTTCTCTGTGGGGCCGTAGCCGTTCGCTATCGGATAGCTGATGGCTGACGGGTCGATGGCAGGACATTTCTCTCCGGCGATAATCAGCAGGCGGAGTGTCTGCTGGTGAGGATAGTTCTGGGCAAACTGCACACCGACCTGCGTCGTCAACAGCAGGGTTGTAATGCCTGCCTGGTCGAAGTAGGCTGCCAGACGACCCAGATCCATGCGGTCTTCTTCGGGTACGATATTGACGGTGGCTCCTACCAGAAGGCTGCAGAACACATCAGCCATATTGACGTCGAAGCTGAACGATGCGTAAGCGGCAACGATATCATCCTTCGTATAGAAGGTGTGACGCATGCCGTGGGCATAAGCCACAATATTGCGGTTCTCAATCTGACAGCCCTTGGGAGCACCTGTGGAACCTGAGGTGTAGAGCATGATGAACAGACTCTCCGGCTTGGGACCAACGGGTATGATGTCGGTGTCAGCCATGCCGTAGAGCTCGCTGACGGTGACGGTCTTGCCATGATATTCATCTACCACGTCACAAAGACTGTCGTCGGCAATCAGCAGACTGATGGCGGCATCTTTCACCATGAAGTTCAGTCGCTCCTTAGGATAGCTCGGATCGAGGGGCTCATAGCCCATACCGGCCTTGACGGTGGCCAGAGGCAGGATGATGGTCTGCTCGTTTCTGGGCAGGATGATGGCTGCCACCTCTTCCTTCAGGTCGGTCTTTCCGGTTATCTCACAGCCAATCTTGTAAATCTTCGCTGCCAGACGGTCGGTAAGCTCATCCAACTGTTGGTAGGTATAAGCCTTGTCCTTGAAGACGGCTGCGGTCTTGTCAGGATGTTCGGCGACCATCTTCTTGAAGCGTGTGGCCACAGAGTCTGTCATGTCGTAGTCCAAGTCCCACGGCTTGTTGAAGCTGTCGAGAACAGCCCACTGCTTCTCGTCGGTCAGGCTGATTTCCGACACGTTATCGAGGGTGATCAGTCCATGAGCGGCATTCTTGATACTCTCGGCCAATCCGGTCATCATCTCATCACTGTACATCGATGAGTCGTAGTCTATCTTGATGACGGCTGACGACTGGTGCTCACCGGCGTCTTCGTCGCTGCCGTCGATATATACGGCGACAGGCAGCTTGGCGATATCCAGCGTCAGGGTCTCTACGGTCATCTTACCATACTTGGTGTTGTAGTCGTTGATGACACCAATCTGATAGGTGTAGGAGGCCTGGGGGTGGAAGTCGTAACGGCTGGCGATACGAGCAAACGGGTAGTTTTCGTGCTCGATGGTATCAGAGAAATTCTGCGACACACGCTGTAGGAAGTCGAGGGTCTTCTCATGATGGTCGAGGGTCGTAACGAGTGGGAGTGTGTTGACAAACATACCCATCGTGTTCCATACCTTCATATTGCTCCTGCCGTTTGACACGGTGACGATGGACACTAAGTCCTCGCAAACGAAACGGCCAAAGGCGATGAAGCATGCTCCGAGGTAGACAGCAGCAGGGGTAATGCCGTTCTGCTGGGCAAACTCCTTGACAGCCAGAATGTCGGTGGGAACAGACACGCTCTTCTGGACGTGAGGCAGATGCTGTTTAAACACGTCGGGAATCAGCTGTGTGGGTTCTTCCACCTCGGCCATCTGACCTTCAAAGAATTGTTCGGTCTCGGGGGTTATCTCCTCATCACGCACAAAGTCGTAATAGGTGTAGTCTTCTTTCTCGACGGGTAGGCCGTCGATGGCCTGACAGAGTTGGGTGAGGAAGAGGTCAACGGAAGCGCCGTCGCTGACCAGATGATGCATGTCACCCAACAGGATCAGCTCGTCGGCCTTGATAATCTCAAACCTCACGCAGGGGCCTTTCGCTAAATCGAAGGGGCGTACAAACTCCTTCTTATAGGCTTCGAACTCATCGGCTGTCATGGTTTTGACAGGTATGTCGAGTGTATAGTCGGGAATGGGCTCCTGGACGATTTCGTTGTTGCTGTCGGCTACGAAACGGCACAGAATATACGGATGGGCTTCGACAACCTTGTGGACGGCATTGATGAGCAGCTCTTCATCCACCTCTTTCGGGAACCGGAGGGCATGGGGAATATTGTACTGAACCGTGTTAGGATTGGCCTGGCACTCGGTGAAGACACCCTGCTGGGCGAAGGAGAGTGGGGCAGACTGTGGTGCATGGTTCATGGTTGATGGTTCATCCTTAATCATTAACCCTTCACCCTTAACCATTAACCCTTCACCCTTAACCATTAACCTCTTCAGTATCTCGTTCTCAATACTTTGCAGGGAATCGTTTTTAACCAGTGACTTGGCGTTGAGTGTCACGCCGTAATGCTTGTTCACCTGAACAGCCAGTTTGATGGCTGATATAGAGGTGAGACCTGCATAACCCAGTATGGTGGTAACGCCAAAGTCTGAATGACCGACAATGCCGGCAATGATGTCGTGAAGTTCCTGCTCCAGCACGTTTAGTGGGGCGGCAGCTAACTGTTCACTATGACCTTTTAACTTTTCACTTAAATCGGGTTTCGGCAGGGCGCGTTTGTTCACCTTCTGGTTCTGGTTGAGCGGGATGGCATCAATCTGCATGGTCACAGCAGGCACCATGTATGGCGGCTTCTGGTCGAGGATGAAGTTGTTCAGGGCCTCGATGTCGATTTGGGTATCGCTGACGATATAGGCCGCAATGAACTTGCCGTTGCCTCCCTCATCATCGAAGGCCTGAACGGTAGCATCCTTGATGCCGGGGAACTCGCGGATGACGGCCTCCACCTCCTTCAGTTCGATGCGGAAACCACGGATCTTCACCTGACCGTCACTACGACCTACAAACTGGATGTTGCCATCGCCCAGATAGCGGACGATATCGCCGGTCTTATAGATGCGTGCGTATTTCTCATTTTTCTCTTTTCCCTTTTCGCTTATAAAGGGATTACTGATATAGACTTCCGCCGTCTTCTCCGGACGGTTCAGGTATCCACGACTCACCTGTGGACCGCTTATCCAGAGCTCACCCACAGCACCTGAAGGCAAACGGTTGCCTTGTGAATCGACGATGTACAGCCGAGTGTTGTCAATAGGCTTGCCAATTGGGATGTTCTTCTGTTTCTGATCTACCTGATAGCAGACCTCGAGAATAGTTGTCTCTGTAGGACCATAGCCGTTATGTAATTTATAGCCTTTTGGTGGTTCAAGGGATGCTAATTTCTCACCACCTGTCGTGAAATGCTTCAACGAATGGTTTTCTATAGTCGTAACAAACTGATAGGCTACCTGTGTCGTCATAAAGGCATTGGTGATATGCTCGCGTTCGAAGTAATCGTTCAGGGCAATCAGGTCTAAACGTATTTCCTCTGGGATAATATACACAGTAGCACCACGAGTGAGTGCAGGATACATGTCGTACATACAGGCATCGAATCCATACGATGCATAGGCTGTTACCTTATCGGTCTCTTGTAGGTTATAATACCTATGATACCAATGAATAAAAGCCACCAGGTTGCGATGCATCAGCTGACAACCCTTGGGAACACCCGTTGAGCCAGAGGTGTAGAGAAGGATGAAAAGACTGTCGGGCTTGGGTTCTGTGGGCAGCGACTCTGTCGCAGCCAAATGCACCAAATCCTTTGTCAGCAGTACGTCGCCCTGGTATTCATCGACGATGGGACGCAGCTCTTCGTCGGCTATCAGCAGTTTGGCATTAGCATCCTGCATCATGAAGTTCAGACGCTCCTTCGGATAGGTGGGGTCCAGGGGCTGATAGGCACAGCCTGCCTTCAGCACACCCAGTGAAGCAATGGCCATCCACTCACTACGTGGAATCAAGATGGAGACAATATCCTCCAATCCCAAACCCTTTCCAGCGATACATGCTGCTAAGCGGTCACTCTGCTCATCCAACTCAGCATAGGTGAAGCGTTTGTCCTTGAAGACCAAAGCCGTCTTGTCGGGTGTTGCCTTTGCCTGACGACGGAACAGCGACACAATGGTTTGAGTATCATCGTAATCGACGTCAGTATCGTTGTAGGAATCCAGCAGCTGTGTCTGTCCCTCAGAGAGCAGCGAGAGGCTCATAAGGCGGGCTTGTGGCTGGTTGATGAAAGCTTTCAGCACGTTGGCAATAGACTCGGTGAGTTGGGCCACGAGCGATTCGCTATACTGGCCGTTGTCATATTCTGCCACAATGCAAGGTTGTCCGTCGTGAATCTCCAGACGAATGATAAGCCGGAACTTGGGGGCACCGGCCTCCAGACTATCAACGCTTACCTCATGTCCGTTCTCCATATAGCGCGTCACCATTCCCAACTGATAGGCAAAGGCCAGTTCCGGCATGTAGCCATAGTCGGCAGCGATGCGTGCAAACGGGTACTGTTCGTGGCGCATGGCTTCGTCAAAGCGTTCGCTGACGTCCTTGATAAAGTCCATCACGCTTCCGTCGAAAAGCTTGGCGGCAAAGGGCAGTGTATTGACAAACATGCCGAAAGTGTTCTGGATACGGATGTTGGAACGTCCACTGGAAACGGTACTGATGTACAGTTCGTCGTTGCCTGTAAAACGGGCAAAGACCAACAGCGTAGCAGCCAGCGTCAGATGGGCAGGCGTCACAGGATGTTCGCGGCAGAACTGCTCTATGGCCTCCATGTCGATGGGGCGGTACAGTTCGGATGACTTCTCGCACTCATGGGGATTCGTCAGGTCGGAGGGCAACTCTGTAGCTCCCTCGCAGTTACCCAACAAGCCGTCGTAGTAGGCCTTATGGGCTTCGGTGGATGCCTGCTGTTCATCATAAGCGTGGTTCAAATGGGTATAGGTCTCAGCCTCCACTTCTTTGCCCTCCAGAACGTCGCAGAGCTGGATAATGAACAGGTCGAGGGAACTGCCGTCGAATACCAAGTGGTGGACATCCAACAACAGGTATACGCCGCTCTCTGTCTTGGCAATCTCCATCCGGCAGAGCACATCTTTGCTCAAGTCGAACGGCCGTACGAAAGCCTTCTTATACTCCTCGAGCTGAGCGTCGGTAAAAGTATGGATGGGGATATCGATATCTGTGGGCACATAGCGCTGCACGATATCGTCGCCCTCTGCCTCGAAATGTACGAAGATATGTTTGTGGGCATCTAAGACCTTCCTCACAGACTTACGAAGCTGTTCGGTATCGGTATCGGCAGGGAAACCGAGTACCCAGGGGATGTTGTACTGGGTGTCGTCGGGATTGTTGATGCAGTCTACATAGACACCGGTCTGCGAGAAAGAGAGTGGGGCAACTGTCAGCGACTCGCTGACCTCCATCCTCTGACTTCCTGTTTCCAAATTCTTGACGGCCTCTTCTATCATCAGCACGGTAGCCTCCTTGACCAGACTTTTGGCATCCAGAGCCACACCATATTGCTTGTAGGCGGTAGCTGCCAGACGGATGGCAGAAATAGATGTCAGACCGACAAAGCGGAGGGGAGTGTCGACGCCAAATTCCGTATTGTGCACAATCTTAGCGACCATCTCCTTCAGTTCGCGTTGCAGGTCGTTCTGGGGCTCCATGCCCATCTGTTGCTGTACAGCCTTGACGGGTTTGGGCAGTGCCCGTTTGTCCACCTTCTGGTTTTGGTTCAGTGGTATGCGCTCAATCTGCATGGTAGCAGCAGGCACCATATAAGGCGGTTTCCGTTCCAAAATAAAGTTGTTGAGAGCTTCAATATCTATCTGCTCATCACTCACGATGTAGGCAGCGATGAACTTGCCGCCATTCTCGTCATCGAAGGCCTGCACGGTGACGTCCTTCATGCCCGGGAACTCTTTGATGACACTCTCCACTTCGCGCATCTCGATGCGGAATCCGCGAATCTTCACCTGACCATCTCGTCGTCCGATGAACTGCAGGTTACCATCAGGCAGCCAACGCACAATGTCGCCAGTATGATAGACGCGGTCGTAGTCAGGCTCCTGGCAGAACGGATTCGGTGTGAATGCCAGGGCATTCTGTTCCGGACGGTTCAAGTAGCCGCGACCTACCTGTGGACCACTGATCCACAATTCGCCCTCCTGTCCGTTTTCCACCAGCTGTCCCTGCTGGTCCACCACGTAGAGTCGGAACGAATCGAGCGGCTTGCCGATAGGTGCATTCTTCTCATACTGTCGGATGGGATATATCGTCGTAAAGACAGTACACTCTGTGGGGCCGTATCCATTGTGCAGCAGGAAATTGGTCGGTACTTCCACCGGGATGAAACTCTCGCCACCCACAGAAAGATGGCGCAGTGAGTGGTTGTCCATCTCTGCAAACTGGCATCCCACTTGGGTAGTCATGAAGGCGTGAGTAATATGGTTAGCCTCGAAATAGTTGTTGAGGGCAATCAGGTCGAGACGGATTTCTTCGGGAATGATATATACGGTAGCACCCGTCGTCAAGGCGGGATACATGTCCATCATACAAGCGTCAAAACCATAACTGGCATAAGCAGCCACATGGTCGCCGGGTTGCAGGTCGTAGTAGCGGCGATACCAGTCGCAGAACGTCACCACGTTTCTATGCTCCAGCATACAGCCTTTGGGCACACCCGTTGAGCCCGAGGTGTAGAGGAGGATGAAGAGGCTCGAAGGCTTAGGTTCCGTTGGCTGCGACTGAGTCGCAGCACAATGTGGCAAATCCTTCGTCAGCAATACGTCGCCCTGGTATTCATCGACGATGGGACGCAGCTCCGCGTCGGCTATCAGCAGTTTGGCACTGGCATCCTGCATCATGAAGTTCAGGCGCTCCTTCGGATATGTGGGGTCCAGCGGCTGATAAGCGCAGCCCGCCTTAAGAACACCCAGTGAAGCAATGGCCATCCACTCACAACGTGGAATCAAAACCGACACGACATCCTCCTGTCCCAAGCCCTTGGAGGCAATGTAACCTGCTATGCGGTCGCTAAGCTCATCGACCTCTGCATACGTATATTCATTATTCTTATATACTACGGCAATATTGTCAGGGGTTTCCTTAACCTGACTGCGGAATAAAGAAACAATTGTAGTATTCATATTTGATAATAATAGGTTTAGTTTTTTGTTATTCAAGATAATAGATGGTGGCTACCACTTGGTTGTAAACAGACTAGGTGTGATTACCAGCGAGAACCATCCCCAGCGGGCCTGTTTGCTTGCGTTTCCTTGTTTCAAGCGATCCATCGTCTCTGTACCAATCATATGTGTATAGCTTGCCACGAGAAAGATATCCTTAGAGAACTTATAACTTGCTTGGAGCTCTATACTATGCCCTAATGTTCGGTCAAGGTCTATCAGTTCGGTGGCAGTAGAAAGATAGTGATATGTAGCACTACAGTTGAACTGCGGTAGAGGTTCGCCCTTCAGTCCGACAAAAGCATTCTGGAGTCCAGGAGAAAAACCGTTGATATAAGCACTCTGATAGAAATAATCCATTATACCATAGAACTTGGTTCGTGAGCCATACATAGGCGTGAATCCACCGTTAACCTCATGGCGCGGCATGCCAAAATGACCTCCATAGACAACAGGAACAAAGTCGTCGCCGCTCAGATAGTCATAACCTAATACAAATCCAAATCTGTCAGAAGGATTGATGGTGGCCTGAACACTAGCCATCCATGCCTTAATCTTTCCTAGCTGCTTGAAATCATCTACCAATTTGCCCGTCTGGCGGTAATATGCCCCTTCCAAAGTAAGATTATCGGTGTGATAGTTGATGTAGCTTCCATACATCTGCTGATATGCAATAGATGGCGGATTGTTAACATTCCCCTCAATACCAGCCTGCTGACCAATGTTCATAAAGAGTAATGAGACCCCTAAAGGGAACTTCGGTACATCATAGTGATACCAAAATGTCTGCATGGATTTGTATAACTGCGCGCCATTCTCATAATACGTACCGCTATAATAGTTAGTTCCGTTTTGGTTATAGGCAAAAATCGCATGTGCCTTATGCCCTTTACCCTCATAGCCCACTCTAACGACATCATGAGACATTGATGCTGTAGCGAAGTCATTAGGACCGATAATACGCTCGTCGTCATAAGCCAAAGCGATACGCCCCATTTGTGCAAAAAGACCATTCTTAGCCGTCAACTTCACCCATCCCTCATACATGTTGAGTGCCTGATTGCCACTCATACCCCATATTGCTTTGTTCTGGATGATTGCATGAGCCTGCAAGCCCTGGCGCTGATAGTCAAGATAAAGACGTGTACGCCCAACCATAAATCGGGATTTATCCTCTTTCGGACCATCTTTTTCTGTTCTAGGCAGTCCGCCTCCACAAGTTTCGCCATGCGTCAGTATATTCATACTGAAACTTAGCTGGTTTAATGCCTTTTGGGTAGAATCACTTTGAGCCAACACATTGCTTTGCACCATAAGAAATGACACAACAACAAAGGACTTGACCAATAAATGATTTCTATCCATTACTCAAATTCGAAGATACTTATAAATCCCGTGAGCTTAAAAACGTTTTTTATATCATCATTAACTCCACGCATAACGACCTTACTGCCTGCAGCCTTTGCGCCCTTCAAGATACTAAGCAGGATACGCAGACCACTGGATGCGATATATTCCAGGCCGGAACAGTCGATAACAACATCTTTACCATCTGAGGTATAGAGTGGTTTCAATACTTCCTCAGCCTCTACGGCGGCTGCTGTATCCATTTCTCCCTCTAATGTAGCAACATACTTGCCATCAACTTCTTCAATTTTAGTAATCATGACTCTAGTTATTTAATGTTTATATGGCTACAAAGATAGAGAAATATTTTCAAATGTACAACAGTTTTTATAATTTTTTTTTGCAAAATAAAGAATAAAAATAAATGTAAGAGTGGTGAGGCTCACAAGACAGATATATAGAAAAAAACAATCATGGAGAAATACATCCCCATGATTGCTATTCAGAATGATAATGTCGATATTACTGCTCGCGCTCTATCCAGCCAAGATTGTCGCCACGGCGCACCTTCGCACCCTGTTTTGCTGCGACCTCAACGAGTTTGCCACCAAGGGCTGCTTGGATAGGAACGATTTCGCCCCACGGAGCCTGAATGTAGCAGAAAATGTCGCCCTCTTTGTACTTTTGGCCAATGAATGGCTCGAGGCATGGCTCGCAGGCACCTTCACCAGAGAACTCATAATATACCTGTCCGGCAATAGGAGCGGTTAGGGGATCGGCCTTGGCATGCTTAAAGGCAGCCAATTCCTCAAGACTCAGCTTCGAACCGAGTTTTGCATCCTTCTGCTTCTGCAGGTCAGCCAGGAAGTTCTTCTTTGCCATACCACTCTTATATACTCTATACTGCTCGGGGTGCATAGCAAGTTCGAAGAGTTCCTCGTCGTCCTTTCCGTATTCCCAACCATTCTCGTCCATCTCCTTACGGAAGTCGGGCAGTGCATTCTTCAGCAGCGTGTGAGGATCAACATCTGTAAACTCGCGGCCCTGCTTTGCAGCCAATTCCTTCAGTTCGGGAGCAATCTCGCCGGGTATCTTTCCACTCTTGCCGAGAATCATTCCCCACATGGCATCGTCCATCATCACATAGCGGCCCTTGCCCTGCTCGATAGTCAGCAAGTTCATCAGTGCGATATTCTTGGTGTACTGCGAGAAAGGTGTTACCAATGGGGGATATCCCACCTTTGGCCAAACATACTCTACCTCATTGAACAACTTGACCAGCATATCGTCGATAGTCAACTCTGGCTCACCCTTCTTAGCACGCAGTTTGTTGATAGAGGCATGAATTCCACCGAGATCGGCCATCATAGAACCCATCATGCCACCTGGCAGACCACAGCCGAGCAAAAGCGACGACATGTGCTTGTTGGCAGGATTGATGAAATAGCCCAGCCACTCGTCAACAAACTCCTGTGTCAGCGAACGGGCCTGCATATATGCGTTCATATTGATATCAGCCACTTCAAAGCCTTCGTTCTTCAGCATCGACTGCACTGAGATGATATCAGGATGTACCTTACCCCAGCTGAGCGGTTCGATGGCTGTATCGATGATGTCTGCACCGTTGTTGCAGACTTCCAAGATAGAAGCCATTGACAGGCCGGGACCAGAGTGGCCATGATACTGGATAATGATATCAGGATGCTTTGTCTTAATGCTCTTTGTCAGAGCGCCCAACAGTGCAGGCTGACCGATACCAGCCATATCCTTCAGACAGATTTCCTCTGCACCGGCAGCTATCACCTCATCGGCAATGGCCGAATAATACTCTACAGTATGTACAGGAGAGGTAGTGATACAAAGTGTCGCCTGCGGAATCATGCCTGCCTCCTTAGCCCACTTGATAGATGGGATAATATTACGTGTATCGTTTAATCCGCAGAAGATACGGGGAATATCCACACCTTGAGCCTTCTTCACCTTATACATCAAGGCACGAACATCATCGGGCACAGGATACATACGGAGAGCATTAAGGCCACGGTCCAACATGTGTGTTTGGATTCCAACCTCATTGAATGGCTTACAAAAAGCGCGCACGGCATCGTTAGGATTCTCTCCTGCCAGCAGATTCACCTGCTCAAAGGCACCACCATTGGTTTCCACACGAGCAAAGCATCCCATGTCGATAATTACAGGGGCTATACGCTCTAACTGGTCCTTACGGGGTTGGAACTTACCACTTGACTGCCACATGTCGCGGTAAACGAGACTAAATTTGATTTTCTTCTTCATAATGCGTTAGAAATAGGTTCTATTTTATGTTTATTTTTGCAAAGGTATAAAATATTCTTGAATAATAAATCATAAATTATGAAATATTTATTATCTTTGCAAAAAATATTTTCTGAAGCAATGAAAAAGATCATCCTCTTTGTCGCCTTATGCTGCTGTATTATGATGTGGACAAGCCTTATTACAGCATGTGGCAACCGAAAGCCGTTACCTCCCAAGACCAAAGTAACAGCCGACGTCAACCAATCTGGCGACTCTACACTCTACGGACTGGCATGCGACGGATGTACCGACTCCGTACTGGTGTTCCTGAAGAACAACGGCGACAACCTCGACACCTTCAATATTGTCAATGCCGTTGAAGAGCATCGCATCTACGGTCGTCCACACATTGGCGATGAACTGGCTGTCATCCTTAACCCGGAGAGGACCACCGAAGTCAAAATGGTAATAAATCTCAGTCAGCTGAAAGGCCAATGGTGCTATATGGTAACTCCCACCCTTCGGCATAAATTGCCTCGTACCCTACCCGACTCTGTCGTTAAGCGAATCATGGCTCCCAGGGAATATGGCATAAGACTGAAAAATGGAGGTGCAGCTTTTTCTATTGGCGCATACCGTCAGGCTACTACCGATGACTTAAGTCCTGTGGAGTATCCAGAATTGAAACGTTATACAAGATGGCAGCTACACAACGGTCTCTTAATTCTGACTGCCGACACCATGAAAGATCAGAAGCCAGACACTACCGTGATAGAGATGCTGCACCCCGACTCCCTTGTTTTGCGATTCAGCGACCATGAGCAAGGGTATTTTAAAAAACAATAATAATTATATATCTACTCAGATATGACACGAAAAAAGAAAGCACTACCGCTGCTGGAACGAGTTACGATAGCCGACTATGCCGCTGAGGGGAAATCAGTGGCACGTGTTGACGACATGGTAGTATTCGTACCATGGGGCGTTCCTGGCGACGTGGTTGACTTACAAGTAAGACGCAAGAAGCACAGTTTCATGGAGGCCGAAATAGTGAATTTCCATGAATATAGTAATGTACGCGTAACGCCCTTCTGCCGACATTTTGGCATTTGCGGCGGTTGCAAGTGGCAACAGATACCTTACGAGGAACAACTGAAGATGAAACAGCAGCAGGTCAAAGACCAGCTGACACGCATAGGAAAAGTGGAACTACCAGAGTTCCGCCCCATCCTCGGCAGCGTGAAGACTCAGGAGTATCGCAACAAACTTGACTTCGGCTGCGCTAACAAGCGCTACCTCACCAATGAGGAGATTGCCACACTGCCACACGATGAGTCGCAAAGCCTGAAGGATCAGCCTGCTATCGGATTCCATATCACTGGAGCATTCGACAAGATACTGCCCATCGAAAAATGCTGGCTGATGGACAACCTCCACAACGAGATACGAAATGCCGTGCGCGACTATGCTACAAAAAACAATCTTCCGTTCTTTGACCTTCGCCAACAGACGGGTTTGCTGCGCGACGTTATCATCCGCAACTCAAATACCGGCGAGTGGCTTGTCATAATACAATTCCACTACGACGAAGAGGGTGATGAACAGCGTGCCAAAGGACTGCTACAGCACATCGCCGACAAGTTCCCGCAGATTACGGCACTGATGTATCTCGACAACCAGAAATGCAACGACACCATAGGCGACCAGGAGATACTGACCTTCAAGGGCAACGACCATATCATAGAGACTATGGAAGGGCTACGATTCAAGGTAGGGCCAAAGTCATTCTACCAGACCAACACTGAACAAGCCTACCACCTTTACTCCGTAGCCCGAGAGTTTGCCGGACTGACTGGTAAGGAACTGGTTTATGACTTGTACACAGGCACAGGAACCATTGCCAACTTTGTGGCACGACAAGCCCGCCAGGTGATTGGCATTGAGTATGTTCCTGAGGCCATAGATGATGCTAAGGTCAACTCACAACTGAACAATATTGAGAACACTCTCTTCTATGCCGGCGACATGAAGGACATACTTAACGACGACTTTATCAGTCGCCACGGGCGTCCTGATGTCATCATCACCGACCCGCCACGTGCAGGAATGCACCCAGACGTGGTGAAGACAATTCTCAGAGCTGCCCCTCAGCGCATAGTATATGTCTCTTGCAACCCCGCCACTCAAGCTCGCGACCTGCAAGATTTAGACGCCGACTATCGTGTAGCACAGGTTCAGCCTGTAGATATGTTCCCCCACACCCCACACGTAGAAAATGTTGTATTACTAACTAAACGATAAGCATTATGAAGAAACTAATGATCCTGGCCCTCATCGCGACGGGCTTCGCATTGACCGTCAATGCTCAAGAGAAAAACGAGAAGGCTACCATTGAGGTTCCTCAGTGGGTGAAGAACATCAAGTTCAGCGGCTATGCCATGCTACAATATCAGGGGCAAGACCCTGAAGGTAACCACAGCAACACCTTTAACCTGCGTCTGGCCCGTTTCATCCTCGACGGCAAGATTGGAGACTTCGACTGGCGTGCCCAGATTCAGGGCACCAACGCCACCGGTCCCGGACAGCCTACCGTACAGTTGGTGGACCTCTATGCCGAATGGCGCAAGTATCCTGAGTTCAAGGTTCGTGCCGGACAGTTCAAGCGTGCCTTTACCTATGAGAACCCCACCCACCCCATTACTCAGGGTTGGCGCGGGTATGCCGACGTTATCAATAAGCTCTCTGCCTTCGGCGACCGTACCGGTGAGAAGTCGTCAGGTGGTCGCGACATCGGTATCCAGATTTCCGGTGACCTCTTCCCCAATGCCAATGGCCGTCGCCTGTTCCACTATCAGGTAGGTGTCTATAACGGTGAGGGTGTCAACCAGAAAGATATGGACAACCGCAAGGATATCATTGCAGGTGCCTGGGTGATGCCCATCAAGGGTTTGCGCATCGGTGCCTTCGGATGGACTGGTAGCCGTGGTGCCATGCTCGACCCGCTGACCGGCGAGAAGCGCAGCATAGAGAAGAACCGTTACGCCATTTCTGCGGAGTACGACCTGAACGAGTACACGTTCCGTGCGGAGTATATCCACAGTCAGGGTTGGGGTGCTGCCACTCCAGGCAACAACGTCCGCGAGATTTGCTACGAGAACGGCGACAAGGCCGACGGTTGGTATGTCTTCGGCATCGTGCCCGTCGTCAAGGGTAAACTGCATGCCAAGGCCCGCTACGAGAGCTATCGCAACCAGAAAAACTGGGCGACATCAGTCAATCAGATAGAATGCGGTCTTAACTACTTCTTCACCAAGAATCTGGAGATGCACCTGGAGTATTCTCGCGTCAACGACCGCTCATTGGCTAAACACAACTACAATCTCGTTGACGTAGAAATGGACTTCAGGTTCTGATTTTCCTCATTAGCGCTTCCCACAAATGCGTCTTCTGGCGCAGGATGTGAACAGAATAAGCCGTGCTGACAATTGTCAGTGCGGCTTCTGCTATCCAGTAGAACCACCCGTCAGCAACACATGATATGACAAAAGCCACGATTCCCACCATCATCTGAACCCCGGCATATCGTAATACCTGAGTTGTACAACGATAGTCGTACTTCCAGTAGGCATATCCGTTTATCATCAGGTAGTCGAACACATGAGCCGCCACAATAGCAACACCAGTACCATAAAGCCCCCAAAGGCGGAATCCAAAGACCATGAATATGACGAAGACTACGAAATAAGAAGTTTCCAGGAACAGAAATGATAATGAGCGACCGCGAGCAAGGGTGATATAGGCCACAGGCAGTGTCAACACCTTGAAAAACATAGCCAGGATAGCCACCTGAGCCATACCGACAACGGGCAGAAACTCACTGGTAAACAACAGTGGAATGAGTACAGGCAGCATCATCATCAAAGCCACAAGCATAGGCGACAGCAACAGCAACGACACCTCCATTTGCTTGTTAACAGTCTCGTTAGTCTTGGCAACATCCTGATTGACAGCCGACAGTCGTGGAAAGAAGTCGCTCTCCATAGCAGAAAACACCATACCGGCATAGGTTATGGTAATCATATAGCCTGCATTATAGAAACCAACATCGTCAAGTCCTCCTTCCACATTAAGGAAGGCACGTATCAGCACCTCTGAGGCACTGCCTATGGCTGCTGCCACGACAAATGCCACACCCAGTTTCACCATACTGCTGCCTTCTGCCAATAACTGACGGTTTATTTTCAGCCTAAACGGGTAATACTTATAAGAATATAACACCGTTGCTACCATAGTTCCCATGGCCATCAGCACAATGACAGGCAATACACCTGAATGACCAAAATAATAATAAAGAGGTATGGAAACCAATACGGAAAACAGTGCCGCATAAATCTGAATCTTTGCCATTGCTCCCAGCCGGCGGGTAGCTTTCAAAATAGCATTTTCTCCACCAGTGACGGCAATCATGGCAACAGACAGTCCCAACGCCGAATAGTGCAACGTATGATTACCCCAAGTAAATGTAGTCTTATTGACAAAGGGGCTCAACAATATGCAAAACACTAAACCCAGAAGCGCTGCCATAGCACTCCACAGGCGAACAACCAGAATGAAATGCTCTATTCGCTGCTGTTCCGACTCCTGTTCATATAATTCTGACAACCGAGGTACTGCACCAAAAGAAATACCAAGATTGGTGCATTGTGAAGCGAAGTTCTGTACAGAGGTAAGCAGTGCAGATAATCCCATACCGCCAGCCCCGATGAGCAAGGCCATAATTTTATTGCGTACAAGGCCTATCAGAATAATCAGTCCCTGTACGCCGCCGAACACACCCGTATATTTCAACACGTGGTCGTAGCTCTCGCTGTGGTGCTCCTTCATTATAATTAATAACGCAAAAGCCACCTTGATTATTTTATCCATTCAATAAATTTGGCCATTCGGCGAAATTACACTATCTTTGCAGTCAGATTTATGAAAAAACAACAGCCATTAGTCAGTTTTATCCTGACATACTACAATCTGCCTGTCCAGATGCTGTGCGAGTGTATTGACAGCATCCTTGCCCTCTCGCTCACTCCTGAAGAGCGCGAAATCATCGTTGTGGACGATGGTTCTGAAGTCAGTCCGATGAACGGTCTTATGCACTACGGTGACGATATTATCTATGTAAGACAGCACAACCAAGGACTCAGCATGGCACGCAACAAAGGTATCGACATGGCAACAGGCACCTACCTGCAGTTCGTTGATGCCGACGACTATCTGTTGACCGATCCGTATAACTATTGTCTTGACGTACTGCGACAGAATGGTGACAGGACGGATATGGTGATTTTCGACTTTACCACAGATAATAACGACCAATCTGACTACGGCAATCCACTGACGATATCAGGCACCGAATACCTGCGACATCATAACATTCGCGGTACTGCTTGGGGCTACCTGTTTCGTTCTAAGACACTTAGCGAGCTGCGCTTCACTCCTGGCATCTATCATGAGGACGAAGAATTCACCCCCCAACTCCTAATCCGCTCCGAACAGGTGTGCATAGTGGCTGCCAAAGCCTACTTCTACCGTAAGCGCAAGGATTCTATAATGACCGATGCCCACCAAAACAAATGCAAGAAGCGGTTGGACGACAGTCGAGATGTTATTCTGCGACTGCACTATTTAGCCGACCGCATGCCACAGAATGAGCGTCTTGCCATGCAGCGGCGTGTAGCACAACTTTCGATGGACTACATCTACAACATCATCCTGCAGACTCGCTCTGCAGATGAGCTAAACTCACGGCTCGACACACTGCGACTGCAGGGGCTCTTTCCGTTGCCCGACCGTGATTATAGTCAGAAGTACAAGTGGTTCCGCCGTATGATAAACACTGCTGCAGGTCGTCAGCTGCTGCTCCACACCCTGCCATATATCAAGAGAGAGAGATAGTGTCATGGAAGACAAGATTTCCGTCATCGTATGTACCTACAATCAGGAGACCACCATCGCCCGTACGCTGGACTCCATCCTGATGCAGCAGTGTCATGTGCCTTACGAGATAGTGATAGGTGAAGACTGCTCAACCGATAAGACACCAGACATCTGCCGTCAATATGCCGAGCAGCACCCCGACACTATCCGCCTGATAGAAAACAAGCATAACAAAGGACTCATCAACAACTATTTTGACTGTCTGCTGTCATGCCAAGGGAATTACATTGCTGATTGTGCTGGCGATGACTTCTGGACTGATCCACAGAAACTGGAGAAGGAGGTTCGCATTTTCGAAACCCACAAACATGTGACTTTGGTTCACACAGACTGGGAGTATTACGACGAAAGCAGCAAAACGACATATCCAAGTCCACAGAAGCCATTTACTGCTCCTATAACCTCTGGCAAGGATATGTTGGTAGCCATTATCACCCAGACAAGCATACCCGTCATACATCTCTGTACTTCCCTCTACCGCAAAGATATAGTATGTCAGGCATTACATGACGATGAATACCTGTTTCGCAACAAAGAATTTGGATGTGAAGACATACAAATTATATTCCTCATGGCACTACATGGAGATATTGCCTATATTGCCGACAAAACTCTAAACTATTCTGTAGGCCACGAATCAGTGTCATGCTCCAACGACCACATCAAGCAGTTCCGTTTCACCAAAGGAGTTAGCAGTTTGAGCCATTACCTCGCTGAAAAATACCATATAGATCATCCCGATATTGCCCGATATTTCTCACAACGCATCACTGCTCTCGCTATGCATGCCTTTAGGGAGCACGATGCTTCACTATTTGCTGAAACCCAGAAGTGTGAGAAAGAATGGCATGTACACAGAAATACAACCATCAGGACCCTGTTTTTTATCATGCGCCACGAGTGGCTTTGGACGATGGGACTGCAATTTCGGAAATCATTTGTAGCCTTAAAGCGACTATTTCACTAAACAGCACGTCGTAGCCTCTCGACGCGACCAGCAGTTTCCCCTATTACATACAAAAATATCCCGCCAGAAGGCGGGATAAGTAATAGAATATCATACATCAGCAAGGGACTATTTTATTATTCCCTGCTCTACGAAAATCTTCTTCAAAGCTTTTACCGAACGCTCCACCTGTTCCTCAGTGTGGGTAGCCATCAAGGCATAGCGTACAAGAGTGTCCTGAGGTGCACATGCAGGCGGTATTACCGGATTGATAAATACTCCGGCCTTGAATGCCAGGGCTGTCACGAGGAAAGTCTTCTCCACATCACGGACATAGAGCGGAATAATCGGGCTCTCTGTATCACCAATCTCAAATCCCTCCTCCTTGAAGCGCTGAAGGGCATACTTCGTCACCTTCCACAAAGCCTCGATGCGCTCGGGCTCCTTCTGCAGTATGTGCAGTGCCTCAAGAGCGGCAGCGGTAGCAGCGGGCGTGTTTGATGCAGAGAAGATATATGTACGGCAAGTATGACGCAGGAAATTGATGGTATCCCAGTCGGATGCTATAAAACCACCGATAGAAGCCAAAGACTTAGAGAAGGTACCCATAATAAGGTCAACTTCATCGGTCAGTCCGAAATAGTCACACACGCCACGGCCATGATCGCCGAACACTCCTATACCATGGGCTTCGTCCACCATGATAGAGCAGTTGTACTTATGCTTCAGTTCCACTATCTCGGGCAACTTGGCCAAATCGCCCTCCATCGAGAACACACCATCAACGACGATGAGCTTGATAGCCTCATAAGGCAACTTCTGAAGAACACGCTCCAGGTCTTCCATGTCGTTGTGCTTATAGTGCAGCTGGCGGGCAAATGACAGACGACGGCCGTCCACTATACTTGCATGGTCACGGTCGTCGCAGATAATGTAGTCGTCTTTGCCTACTACCATTGCCAGAACTCCCTGGTTAACAGAGAATCCGGTAGAGAAACAAAGACAATCTTCCTTGTGGATAAACTCCGAGATTTCCTTTTCAAGCTGCACATGCAAATCAAGCGTACCATTAAGGAATCGGCTTCCGGCACATCCTGATCCGTATTTGTCGAGTGCTGCCTTTGCTGCATCGATTATTCTCTGATCGCCAGTCAGTCCAGTGTAGGCATTTGAGCCGAACATCAGCACTTTGTGCCCCCCCATCTCAACTTCTGTTCCCTGTTTGCCTTCTATTGCACGGAAATAAGGGTAAACATCAGCCTCCATAAATTTCTGGGGCTCACGATAATGCTTGTATTTTTCTTGTAATTGTCCCATATAATACACATGTAGTCACGCTACATAATTTGGTTTGAGAGTGCAAAGGTACACATTTTTTATGAAATCGTGCAAGAAAAAGCAGAATATTTTGTACTTTTGCATCGTCATGGACAGAAAACTACACATCACATTCATCGTAAACCCCATCTCGGGTACTCACAGCAAGGATGAAATACCAGGACTTATCGATAAGTTGCTGGACCATGAACTTTTTGACTATGATATTCAGTTTACAGAATATGCCGGCCATGCTGCAGAACTGGCTTGCCAGTGCGCCGAGCACGGCGACGACATTGCTGTGGCCGTAGGCGGCGATGGTACTGTCAACGAGGTTGCGCGCTCATTGGTGCATACCAATACCGCACTGGGCATCATCCCCTGCGGTTCCGGCAACGGCCTTGCCCGCCATCTGTGCATCCCCATGGATACCGCTAAGGCCATCAGCATCATCAACAGTTGTCAGATAGAGACTTTCGACTACGGCGTCATCAACGACCTGCCTTTCTTCTGCACCTGCGGCATGGGCTTCGACGCCTTTATCTCCCTCAAATTTGCCGAGTCAGGCAAGCGCGGTCCCATCACCTATGTCGAGAATGTACTGAAAGAGGGATTGAAATACAAACCGGAGACCTATGAGATTACCGACGATAGCGGTACCAGACACTACAAGGCATTCCTCATAGCCTGCGCCAATGCTTCACAATACGGCAACAACGCCTACATCGCACCTGGTGCCACTATGAAGGACGGAGAGATGGACGTTATCATCATGGAGCCCTTCGACACCCTTGAAGCTCCACAGATTGCCGCCGACCTGTTTATGAAGACGTTAGGCAACAACTCAAAGATAAAGACTTTCCGTACCAAGAGCCTGATAATAAGGCGAAAGGAGCCCGGAGCTATACATTATGACGGCGACCCCATAATGACCGGTACTGAAATCGACGTCCACATCGAGCATCTTGGCATACGCATAGCCACTAATCCCGAAGCCACAGAAGACAAGGCGCAACCCAACCAACTGCTAAATGCCTTCAGCGACTTCTTTAATAATATAAATAATGTACGCGAAGACATCGAGAAGAGCGGCCATCGCATACAGGTAATCAACAAGGTACTACTTAGGAAACTGCGCTCATAATGCAATCCATCATTACGATAGTAGTAGTGGCAGTGGCATTAGGATATGCCGCATGGCGTATAGCAAACACTCTGAGACACGTCAACGACCCATGCCGTGAGTGCCCTCTGCGTGGAAACTGCAATAAATCGTCGAGAAACTGCGACAAATCAAAATAATTCAAAAAAAATCCCATTTTTATTTGGTATATTGCTCACTAATTTGTATCTTTGCACCCGCTTAGACCAAACGGTGCTTTAATCCTTAGGTCGATACAGCACTTGGTGCCTTGGATGAGTGGCTTAGTCAACGGTCTGCAAAACCGTCAACGGCGGTTCGAATCCGCCAGGCACCTCAAGAGAGAGAAGGAAGCCTACACTAGGCTCCCTTCTTTTTTTCCATTTTTATTGCCTGTATGCACATGGATAAGAAAAAAGGAATATTGGCTCTCTCACCGCTTCTGGTGTTTATCGTGCTCTATTTGGTCACGAGTATTATTGCACGCGACTTCTACAAGGTTCCCATCACAGTGGCATTCATGGCAGCATCGGCCTACGCTGTAGTCACCAGCGGAGGCATACCACTAAACAAGCGCATCGACATCTACAGTAGAGGTGCCGGCACAGGCCAGATGATGCTGATGATATGGATATTCATCCTTGCTGGAGCATTTGCACATTCTGCCAAGACCACAGGCAGTATTGATGCTACGGTAAATCTGGCACTGACACTGTTGCCCGGCGAGATGCTGCTTGCCGGCCTCTTCCTTGCAGCCTGTTTCATATCCCTCAGCATAGGCACCAGTGTGGGCACCATTGTTGCACTGACGCCCATTGCCGCCGGCATAGCAGAGCAGACAGCCACCTCGGTACCGCTGATGGCTGCAGTAGTTGTGGGCGGCTCACTCTTCGGCGACAACCTGTCGTTTATCTCCGACACCACCATCGTAGCCACTTCAACACAGGGCTGCCGTCTGTCTGATAAGTTCCGCGTCAACTCCTTTATCGTCATTCCTGCAGCATTGCTAATCCTTGTCATCTACTTAGTGATGGGCACAGGCATGGCATCTCCACAGAATGTTCCCGAGGTGTCGTACGTCAAGGTGATACCCTATATCGTGGTACTCCTCACCGCCCTGCTGGGCATGAATGTCATGGCAGTACTCACGCTGGGCATAGTGCTTACGGGCATAATAGGCATTGCCGACGGCTCTTTCGACGTTTTCGGATGGCTTCGCGCAATGGGCGACGGAGTGATAGGCATGGGCGAACTCATCATCATCACCATGATGGCCGGCGGACTGCTGGAACTGATAAAGCACAATGGCGGCATAGACTATATAATACAGTTGCTCACACGACATGTTCACGATAAGCGCGGCGCCGAGATGTCGATTGCCGCCCTGGTGGCACTGGTTGACGTTTGCACCGCCAACAATACCGTGGCCATACTCACCGTAGGCGGCATAGCCAAGCAGGTGGGCGACCGCTATGGTGTTGACAGCCGCAAGGCAGCATCAGTGCTCGACACATTCTCGTGCATGATGCAAGGTCTGATACCCTATGGTGCCCAGATACTCATGGCAGCAGGTCTGGCAGGTATCAACCCCGTAAGCATTTTGCCCTATCTATACTATCCGCTGGCCATAGGCATCGCAGCCCTCCTGGCCATCATACTGCGATACCCTCGGCGATATAGTTAACTATCAACTTAAACTATTATCTCTCAATTAACCCTATGGACATTATTCAGAGAAACTTTTTGCGGCTGCTACGTGCAGGAGCTTTCGGAGAATACGAACAAACAGAACCCATGTCTGAATGGAAATGGAAACGACTATACCAGACGTCTCAGATACACGGAGTGACGCCATGGATAGCCGACGGAATCCGTCTTGGCGATGGCGACTTCTTTCTGCAACAGCTCTCCCCTGCCCTTCGCGAGAAGTTCTATGCCGACAATACTGAGCGCTACGAGGAGTTCAAGCAGGAGCATCTCACCAATCCCCTACTGAACCGCAAGCTGAAGCAACTCACCGGAGAGCGCAACGGCGGTCCCACTCTCGACCTCTTGCTGAGTCTCGTCGGAATAGCACGCAATATCCTGACGCAGGGTGTCAGCCTGCGCCATCTGATAATGCTTGGCACATATCTGCGCACTACGCATGATGCCATTGACTATGAGAAACTTAAGGAGTGGACGACTAATCTCGGACTTGAGCGCATGGCACGCCTTGAGGGCTCGCTACTTGTCGAACTGTTCCATTTCACCCCCGACGAGATACGCTTCACCGATGCTGCCGGCGACAAGGACTCACGCCAGGTGGTATCAGACATATTCAAACTGACTCAGAAGAACGCTGCCGAATGGTATTTCACCCAGGGACGAAGCATATTCGTTCGCACCAACGACTCCGATGCCATGATGTGGCATGTAAAGTTGTCGGCAAAGTATATGCGCTACTATCCTAGCGAAGCCCTCACCAATTTCATGGCCAACTTCGCCCATTCGCTGTCGCATATCGAGGAATAGTCCTCTTCCTACTGCTTCGTGATTTTCTTCATGTTGAGGTCCAGTATCTTGCCTTCAGGCGATACCATGGCACTGACCTTGTAGGTGGCAAAGTGCTCTTGTCCGGGGTCTGTGCGGTCTATACGCTGGTCAACAGAGAACGTCACCGAGTACTCCAGTTCTCCGGTATTGATATTCTCTATCTTGTCTATCTTCCAGTCGTTGTTCATCAAGAAGTTCATGCCATTGATGTCAGCAGCATCGTGCAGCTGCTTCATATACTGTATCACGTCGGCCTTCGTCACATTCTGCCTGTTGAAGAACGTGCGCACCACCGAACCCAGCGTTGACAGCAGGCTGTTCTCATCCTCTTTTGCCAGCGACGAGAAATAGTTGTTGAACAGCTGACTAATCATCTGCTCCTCAGCCGGAGTCACCACTCTCTCGTTCAGCTTGTCGTAGTTCAGCTTGGCATCGTCGTAGTGAGTTCCGTCGGCATGGGTCTCCATGTACGACTTATACGACTCGAGTGTATTCGTTGTGGCAGCCTGTATCCAGTCGAGCGAGTCAACTATCAGCTTAGCCTCCGTCACGTGTATGCTGTTAGGATGCATCTGCATATACTTGAGCAGTGCAGCCTTAGAGCGGCTTCTCAGGGCATTTCCCCACTCAAGGTCTATCTGCTTGAGCACCTCCAGGTGAGCCTCGATAGAGTCGCGGTGAGCCTTCGATGCCATGGGATATATGTCGAGGAAGTTCTGCAGCACTGCCGGCTCAGAGCTCTTTATGGCGTTCTCGTAGGCATACTGCTCGTTCTGTTCCTGCGTGTGGCGATAGAAATAGTATCCCACAAAGGCTATTCCCAGGGCTATCACCAGGGCAACGACCAGTGTGGCCAGTATTCCGTTATGCTTTTTCTTTGGTGCAGGAGTCTGCTGCTGTTCCTCTGCTGCAGGCTTTTCTACTGGTTCTGCCACAGGAGCCTCATGGTTGACGGCGGGTGTGCTTGCCGGCTGTCGGTGTATGGATTCCAAACAGTTGGGACACACATCCTGATTAGCCAGCATAGTGCCTCCGCAGTGTGGGCATTTCGTTATATTTCCAGCTATTGCTATACCGCAGCTGGGGCAGCTTTCGGCGAGGTTGCTCACCTGATGGCCGCATTCAGGACACTTTATAATCATATATTTATTTTATTGTTTAAACTCAAAACTTCAAAACTCAAAACTTCAGTGCTTATACCTTATTTCCCTCAGGTGGTGCCTGCCCATGAAACGGCTCTTGTCAACATATCCGTTTATTCCGACGATACGCCCTTTTCCGGTATATTGCCACATGGTGATGTCGCGGTCGTCGGCCAAGACAGGTTCTTCCTGAGTGTACATTGCTATCATTATCTTATATTCGTCAACCTTGCCACGCAAGTGCTTGTTGTAGAAGTTTCTGCCGGTGTATAGCAGTGGCTTCTGATGATAAGCCTCCTCCACAAGGTCGAGGAAGTAGAACAGCGAATCGCAGAACACGTCGGTTGACAGTCCTCCCGTGCTCTCGATATCAATCATGGGAATCAAGTCTTGCTCTTTCGGCAGGCACTGCGACCTGAAGTTGCGCAACTGCTTCTGCTGGTCGGTCAATGGCCTGTAGAAATGGTAGCTGCCCACCTTCAGTCCGTATTTGTGGGCCAGTTCTATGTTACGTTCAAAAGTAGCATCGATGCGGTCGCCTCCCTCTGTGGCCTTCAGATACACGTAGGCCATCTTGGTGTTGTCGCCTATTGTTTCCCAGAACACGTTGCCCTGATAGTGGCTTAGGTCGATACCGTGGATATGCGAGCATGTGTCTTCGCACTGCACGGCCACTCTCGGTGCAGGTTTCAGCTCTACTGTGTCAGGAATCTCTACTACATCCTGAGCCAGCAAGGGAACAGCGAAAACAGACAATATAGTGATAAAAACTATAAGTTTCTTCATCTTCATTCAAAATTTAGGTGCAAAGGTACTAAATAATTCATAATTCACAATTCTCAATTCATAATTATTTCGTACCTTTGCCGAAAATTATATAAGTAATGAAATATTTCTTCACACTCCTTGGCACTTTGCTGCTGATAGTTTCATGTCACAAGGACGACGCTCCCGAATTCACCAAGCAGAAGGCGGAAAGAGCCGTCATGATATATATGGCCGGCGAGAACAACCTGACAAAGTCGGGCAACGGCAAGAGATACCTCAACAGTGACATACAAGAGATGATAGAGGGCTCCCGCCAGCTTACCGACAAGCAGCGCCTCTTCGTCTTCGTAGATAGTCTGACAAGTACTGGAAGCACCAAGGCAGCACCCTATATCATGGAGATCCACAACGGCCAGACCTATATCCGCAAGCAGTTCGAAAGCGACTTCTACGCCAGCGATCCCGACCGCTTTGAAGACATCGTAGGATGGATGACCTCAAACATCGATGCCGAGAGTTTCGGACTTGTACTGTGGGGACATGCCACAGGCTGGATAGTGGATCCTGACAGCATCGTGAGCAGCCGCAGGGCCTACGGCGTCGACAGCAATGAGGATTGTGGCAGCAAGAGCGAGAAGTGGATGAATATCACGCAGATGGCTCAGGCACTGAGCAGCCAGCCCAAGATGGACTTCATCTTTGCCGACTGCTGCAACATGATGTGCGCCGAGGTCGGCTATGAACTGCGCAATGCCACCGACTACCTCATCGGCTCGCCTGCCGAGATTCCCGGCGACGGCGCTCCCTACCACTTGATAGTGCCGCAGTTCTTCAAGAAAGGCAGCAGCCTGTATAAAGGCATCATCGACACCTACTACGACTATTATCTGGAATACTACAACGAGTCAACCAGCTCATCGGTTAGCGACCTCAAGGGTTACAGCTTGCCACTGGCCGTCATCGACACAAAATACATCAGACAGCTTGCCGAACAGACTCGCGACATTCTGGCCACGTTCACTCCAGAATATCCTGCCAGCATTTCTGTGTCAAAAGTACCGTTTTACATCGCCATCGACTCGGCACTGATGTACGACATGATGGGTGTGATTCAGAAGAATGCCAATGCTTCCGACTTTGCTGTATGGGAGTCATCCTACCGTCAGGCAGTGCCGTACTACCGCATGTCGATGAGATGGATGTCGGCTTACTCGCTGATATATACGGGATTCCACAACTTCAATCAGGATGGCAGCTACGGATGCGTCAGCATGTTCTTCCCCATGTATAGCACGACATACGATAGTGGTAAATACCGCTACAACACTACTTCGCGCAACTATACATGGAATAACATCATGGAGTGGGACCGATTCGGTTGGAAGTGATTATTGTTCTTGCTTAATCACAACTTTGAGCAAACAGCTCGAACTTGTTCACGCTCGACAATGAATGAACTCATTCATTGTTCTTGCTTAATCACAACCTTGACCTTAGAGATGCGACGTTCCTCCATGTCGAGCACCTCGAATCTGAAGTTCTGATATTCTATCTTCTCATGCAGACCGGGGAAGTCACCCTTGATTTCGAGCAACAGGCCAGCCAGCGTGTCGGCATCACCGCCCACATCCTCAAAGACGTCATCGTCTAACTTCAGTATCTTGTAGAAGTCGCTCAACAGCGTCTTTCCTTCGAAGACAAAGGTATTGGCATTCACGCGCACATAGTTCTTCTCATCCTCGTCGTACTCGTCGTTTATCTCGCCCACTATCTCCTCCAGAATATCCTCCAGAGTGACAATGCCGCTAGTGCCTCCAAACTCATCCACCACAATGGCAATGTGTACCTTATTTTCCTGGAACTCGCGCAACAGGTCATCTATCTTCTTGGTTTCCGGCACGAAATAAGGCGGTCTGATAAGCGACTGCCATCTGAAGTTGTTGCCCTTTGAGAGATGCGGCAGCAAGTCCTTGATATACAGTATGCCTCGCACGTTGTCACTGTTGTCCTGATATACCGGGATACGCGAATAGTTGTTGGCAACGATACACTGCAACACCTCGTCGAACGACGACTTGAAGTCAAGGTCAACCACATCCTGTCGCGATGTCATAATCTCCTTGGCCGTCTCGTCACCAAATCTCACTATACCCTCCAGCATGCGCTGCTCCTCCTTGATATCCTCCTTGTCGGTAAGTTCGAGAGCCTGCTCCAGGTCGTCAACGCTCAGAAGCCTGTTGTCCTTCTGCACCACCTTCTCTGCCAACAGTCCAGAACGCAGCAGAATCGTGGCAAAGGGATAGAATATCTTGCGGCAGAAGAGTATACCGCCAGCCACACGTCGGCAGAACCTGAGGGGATGCTGTCCCGTGTAGATCTTTGGCATTATCTCGCCAAAGAGCAGCAACAGGAAAGTCAGCAGCACCGTGATGCACAGGAACTGCAACCAGTAGGCCGAGCCGAAATCCACCAAATGTGCAAAGAAATAATTGCACAGCATGATGATAGTGACATTCACAAGATTATTGGTGATAAGTATCGTTGCCAGAGTTCGCTCCGAGTCCTCACGCAGTGCCTTGATATCCCTATCGACATCCGACTTCTCTTCGTCCAACTCGTTCAAGTCGCTGGGTGACAGCGAGAAGAAAGCTATCTCAGAGCCCGAGGCAAAGCCCGACACAAAGAGCAAGATACAAGCCATGAGACCTGCAATTATTGCTCCCATCGACGGCGACAACAGAGTCACCTCCTGAAAAACAGAAAAATACTCATCCATGATTATTCGGTGGCCTTGGGCGTCAGCAACTCCATATTGTCTGCCCAGACCTCAGTAACAAAACGCCGCTGGCCTTGCTTGTCGTCGTACGAGGAATAGCGCAGGCGACCCTCCACATACAGTTTGTCGCCCTTATGCACATATTTCTCTACCACCTCGGCAAGTTTCCTCCACAATATGACGTTGTGCCAGTCGGTATGGTCGGGCACCTGAGTGCCATTCTGCAGCGTATATCCACGCTCTGTCGTTGCCAGGCGCAGACGAGCCACTGCCACACCCTGCTCCACATAGCGTATCTCAGGGTCGGCACCAACGTTACCGATAAGCATTACCTTGTTCATGTTACTTACAATCTCCCAAGAAGCGGAACTTGAAATTCTTTCCCTTTGCTGAAGGGAACTGGCTGCGCGGATCAACGCGCTGGCTCAGATGGTCAACGATGCGATTATAGCAGTCGATACCCGAAACGGCCTTGCAGCAGGCAACGAAATGGGTGTCACGATACTGGAACTTGCCAGTGCCAGGCACCAGCGACACACGCTTGAAGTCGATGGAACCCTCATACCAACCGAAGCGCTCCTCGTTCAGACGCACCAACACTGGTGCCGACGATTTATCGGCAGAGTTCCCTACAGGGTTTACAGCCTTCTTGTCCTTGAAGTCCTGCATAGTCTCAGCCTCGGTCTTTATAACAATAAAGTACACTCTAGGACGAATCTTATAGCGCTTAGGATAAATGACGTCGCTCTTGGCATAGTCACGTATATCCTTCTCAAGTGCCGGATTCATCCCTATCTCGTCGATGCTTGCAAGAAAATCTATAGCATCGTCAACACTCTGAACAAGTACCTCCCTGTCAAAATAACGTAAGTATAAATTCATCAGTGGATGGGTTAGTTTTTGTTTTTCTTGTGTTTTCTAAGCAAATACCCTCCTGGTTGAGGAGGGCGAAAAATTATTATCCGAAGAGCGGAAAACGGGACTCGGACCCGCGACCCCAACCTTGGCAAGGTTGTGCTC
>CAMHLV010000009.1 GCA_946186115.1 uncultured Prevotella sp.
GATATTGATATTGACGCGCATTAATCCCTTGAGAGAGTACTGCACCGTCGGCCTCATACTCGTGGATGGCGCGGAGGTCTTGGCGCAGCATCCACATAGCAGGGTTGAACCACTGTAGGGCGGTGAGCAGGTCCACGAGAAGCAAGTCCCAGGAGTGCCTGAGACGGACATGTCCCCGTTCATGGGCGAGAATGGCAGCGTCATGTTTTTCGTAGTCGCTGCGGTTCATTACGATATAGTGCATCCAACTGAACGGCGACACCTTGGCGTTACCGGTCACGCAGAGAGTGATACCGTCAGGTTGCGGATGCTTCTCACTCCGTCGTATCAGTAGCAGCACTTTCATCAAAGATACCAGCGTATGGGCCAGCGTCGCAGCAACACCTATTATAAATATTATGGGCAGTACGACTTGCCAGACCTCGGGGGCATTCTCTGTGGCTATTTCCGCATGGACATCGCCTACAGACACCATGGGCGTGGCCTCCATCATCACCGTTTTATGCACGGTGATGACGCACAGTGGCAGCACGAACGACGCTGCCGCTGTCAGCAACAGCACCACGCGGTTGACCCTGTGGAACGTCTCTTTCGAGAGCATCAGGCGGTAGAACATGTAGAACGCAACAATCAGTACTGCCACCTTGGCATCGTATATCAGAAAGTCTGTCATATTAACGATTTGACGATTTGTTCTTTTCTTCTATTTGCTGTTCTCAATCTGGTCGATGAGTTCGCGCAGTTCCTCCACGCTGATCTTCTCTTCTTTTACAAAAGAGGAGACAGCAGAGAGGTAGGAGTCGTCGAAGTAGTTTTTGATGATACCCGCCATCGACTTGCGTCCGTACTCCGCTTCGGAGATGAGCGGATAGTACTGGTAGGTATTGCCGTACTGCTTGTGGTCGAGGAATCCCTCGCGCTCCAATATCCTGACGATGGTTGAGAGCGTGTTGAAGTGGGGACGAGGTTCGGCGTAGTGCTCTTGCAACTCGCGGACGAACATCGGGCCGTGCTGCCAGTACAGCTCCATGATTTCCTTTTCCTTATTGGTCAGTTTCTTCATAATTGTTGTCTTTGTTGTCGTTAATAAATCGCGTCGTCATCAATATCTGACCGCAAAGTAACTAAAACTTTTCGTTACTTGCAACTAAAAGACTTAGTTTTTAAACTATTTTAATTAGTTTCTTTAGTTGTTCACACATGGCTCAGGTCAAAAGTTGATTTTCCATAATACGTTCTTTGGTGCAGGAAATGCAGTATTTTACACAGCTAATGACCGATTTGGGTTTAATGGTTTCTGGCTACCAATGAAAAGCAACATGGTGGCTACTTGGTTTGAAGTGGCTCAATACGCTTACAACGACTGGCACGACACAGAGTGGCCAGACGCTGACGCTACATCCCATTAACAGCATCCCCGCCATTCCACGAAGGAATGGCGGGGATTGTTTTGTCAGGCTCAAACCTCACACACCCTCCTGCAACTCAAAACTCTGTGCCTCTGTGCCAGTAGTTTGAAGTCAGTTCGCATGATAAATCTTTTTCAGTGCTGACGCTAACTCTTGTACTGTCAGGGGGCTGGCGACTATGGTGCCGTCGGGGCCGATGACAACGGTTTCGGGCCATGAGTAGATGCCGTATGAATTCTTGGCCGCATGAGTGGACAACTGTGGCCAGGGCAGACACTCTTCCCTCAGTCGTTCCTTCCATTGTTTCATATAGTTTCCGTCCATCACAAGGCTGAGGATTTGCAGACCTTTTGCATGATACTTGCCGTAGAGCGTGCGCAGCTGGGGCAGGATGTCGAATTGGTCGCGATTCCAGCTCTCATAGAAGTGCAGCACCACATACCCTTTACCGATATACTCGCTCAACTGGTGAGCGTTGCCTAACGTGTCTGCAAGGAGCATGTCTTCATAATGTTTCCCCGGACGGCGTTTTTCCAGTCCTGCTGCATACTCCCTGACAGGCACCATCAGCAGATGGTTGGCATAGCGGAACTGGTCGCTGAGGAAAGGTTTCAGCTCGTCGCAGGTCAGTTCGGTATATATCTTGTTGATGGCGTAGGCCCTCAGCAGGTCGTCATTGCCTTGGAAGATGACCTGACGGAAAAGTTCGCGCTGTTTGGCGATGGCGGCATCCAGTTCGGAACGGTCCTTCATTTTGAGCATGCGCAACCGCTCTGCCTCCGTTTCGTTCAGGAAGTCGTTGCGTTGCTGCGAAGCCTTCTGACTCTTGACGGTACGCTTCTGCAGGTCTGCCTTGACAGGTTGGCCGTCTGCCCAGAAGTAGGTGAAAAGGCGATTGTCCGTGCTCAGTCCGCACACCTCGTCTTTCGGCAGCCGGCAGGTGAAGGAGAAGCGGCCATTGCGGACGGGGAACTTCCCCAATTCCTCGAAAGAGGCCACCGTACGTCGGATGGTGACGCTGTCGGCATCGGCCGGGGCCGTACCGCTGATCTGGCAGTCCACCTGTTGCAGGTCTTCAGAGCCGTTCGTAATCAGTCCGTTGTATGAGACTACCTTTCGTAGCTGCGTCGTAGAGATAGTAGAAGAGGTAATCATGGCAGGGCGTTGTTTCACCTCACCGCCTTCTGCCTGGTATTGCTCACTCTTCTTGTAAAGTGTGTAGCAGGTGTAGCCAAACATATCCTTGTGCTTCTGGCCTGAGGCCGTCTCGGCGTATGGGCTGAGAATGCTGATGAGTGTGTTATACTGCTCTTGGGTCAGTTTGTGAGGATAGCCGTCGCACATCTTATGGAGTATGACAACGGCAGCCGTCTTGCCCCCCGATGTCTCCCGGTCGTAGATATGGCAGGTCTGCTTCACTTTGGCCAACAGTTCGTCGTAGGTCTGTGGAGCTGTAGGGTCTGTGTCATATTTGATGGTGGCCGTCATGTTCTGCTGTTCGGAATAAGGCATAAGGAAAGGCATGTCGTCGTGCTTCTTGGCCGCAATCTCAAAGATGGTGCCGTTCATCATCCAAAAGTTTCCAATCTTTTGGTCCGGCTTAATCTGCTGCTCCCACACCAACAGAACAGCATAGCGATAGCCGTCAGACTCGTCGAAGGACAGTAGTCGGATGTTCTGTCGGGAGCCGAATACATACCTCCCGCTGACCGCCCCTTTAGGATTACCAAAGATCCATAGTACGCCCGATGCCAATGGAGCACCCTCCTGAGCGTCGTGAATCATCACCTCCTTAGCATGAACGGCTTCGCTGCGTAAAGTCTGCTCCAGTTCCTTCAAGTGAGGAAACAAGAGGGTGGCATCGTTACTGTTTTCGACCGAAAACACTTGGCTGAAGTCATAGGCCGTAGCCTTACCGCCAGTAGTCGCGTCGCTGCAGACGACACGTCCTTGACTGACGTTATATTCGCCTGAGGCAACGAAGGCCTGTAACTTTTCGTGGACGCGGCGGGCTGCGTCGCTGACTTGTGCGCTTACTGACATGGCCCATATCAGGCATGCTGCCAATAAAAAGTTTCTATTCTTCATCTGTTGTTACGTTATTTATAATAGCGGCTTGGTGAGGCTGGGCATCTTTGCGCAACTCGTTCAGGATGTAGTTGTTGACGATACGCTGCAGTCGCTCGTCAGCATGCATCACCCGATGAATGCGCTCAATATAGAGGCTGTCGTCCACCTGGGCCAGTTCGTGTTCTATCTTGTTGATATAATAATCGAGGCTGTCAGTAGTCGGCTCAGTGTTAGGCTGTTCTACTAATTGTCTGTCTGTTTTTTTTGCTTGATGCACTACCGCTTTTACTGGCAGCACTCGATTTTCCGTATCCGCATGTCTGATGATCTCTTTGGTGTCGGACAGCTCACATGGGGTCTGTCCCCCTGTGAGCACAGAACTACCGTTCGTAGGCCAAACCATCATCACGACAAGGGCGATGCAAGCTGCTGCGGCAAGGGCGGCGATGTAGATATGCCTTGCCCTGCGTGTCGGCTTGGGGGTACTCTTCTGCATCCGCTTCATGAAGTCGGCGGGCAGTTGCGGCGTGTCGTTGTATTTGCGCCGGAGTGCTTCGCGGAGGTCGTTGTCTTTATACGTTGTCATTCTTCTGAAGTTGCTTGTATAGTTTTCTGCGTATTCTAAAGAGGCGGTTGGCCAATGCGTGAGGGGTTGTGTCCATGATGAACGAGCATTCGTCTAACGGACGGTTCTCGAAGTAGTGGAGTGTGAGTAATAGGCGTTCGTCGTACGGCAGGTCGTCTATCAGCTGTTCCAGCCTATGTATGCGCTCTTCGCGACCAGTGGACAGCTCTGCCTCCAACTCCTCGTCGCTGATGTCTGTCTGCCAGACGTCGCTATCCTCTATGGAGATGATGTTCGGGCGACGACGTTTCATGAAATCGAGTGTCAAGCGGTAGGCTATGCGACAGAGCCATGTGCCGAGCGATGCCTGCTGCGCATCGTAGCTGTCGATTCTGCTGAAAGCCCTCAGGAAGGTGTCTTGCGTCAGTTCCTCGGCATCCATCATGTCTGTTACGAGCCTCGCAATCATGGCAAAGACCTCCTGTCCGTAGCGACTGACCATCAGGTCTTGCCCCTTGCGCTGGCCGTCTTTTACAGCTTCCACTATCTGCTTGTCTGTCTTCACTTTCAGTGTTTTCTTTTGCTTTTCTACTTGTTATACGACAGAAAGAAGAAAACATCCCGCTCTTCGCGCAACTTTTTTTAATTATTCAGTTCACTAATGGTGAACGTGCAAGGTTAAGGTGGTTTTTATCCGATGAGTTTCTTGATTTGTTTTTCCGTTGCTTCTGGTAGCAATGCCCTGAAGTGCGCCATCAGGCGCTGATACGACTCCTGCGGGGTACGCTCACAGCGGCAGGCTTCGCGTCCTAATAATGCTTCGGGCATCGTCAGCAATGACCAGCCCCAGCCATATTCCCTGCCGTGCTTGTCGGTAGGGTAGACGAAGTCTTCGGTTACGATGTAGCAGCCCATCTGCAGGCGGGTGACATAGCCGTCAAACTTGCTGCGCATCTTCGGCCCGTCAAAACCACAGGCGGCCCGCAGTTCGCGGGTAATCAGGCTGCCATGCTCTCCCAACGTCGCCAGAATGCTGTCTTCTATCGACCCTTCTGCCGGTACTGGATGTCGGCTGCGCGTCCCTTCAGGGATGCGGTAAATGGTCTTTCTGCTGTCGTTTCCCTTCTCTGAGGTCGCGCTGCGGAAGGCGATGCCGTCGTTATACACCCGCAACTGCAGGTTGCCGCTGCGGTATTCGTTGGCTTCGTTGGTACAGTGCAGCCGCTTGCCGGAAACCATCTGGTAGTCTGCCGTCACACGTTGGGTAAACTTCAACTTCAGGGGGGCGTCGACACCCTCCACCGACAGCACTTCCAATACCGGTTGCTTCTGGTAGAAGACTACCAGTCCCTGTCCTTTAGCCTTCACTGTCAGTTTCCCGTTAGGTGATACGGGTTGTGCCGCTGCTGTGGTCAATGCCCATCCTAACAGGATGGTAGCCATGCAAAGTGTTCTTCTCATTTCTTCAATTCAATTCTTCCATCCTTCCATCCTTCAATTCTTCAAGAGCATTCTAAAGAGGGCGCGGCGGCGTTGTGACCATGTGGGATAGTCGTCGGCACGGAGTGTCTTGATGCTGAATTCCGGCATCTGGTCGTTTTGGGGCATGTTCTTCATAAACTCCAAACCACTGGTGGTCAGGATGCAGGGCTTGGCCTTGCCGTCGGCAACCATGCGGTCGGCAATGGCGTTGGCACCGCCAACCGTGAACCAACTCTCCATGGTATCGTCCTTGCCCGGTATCAGCTGAATGAAGTTAGGCATCTCGCCAAACTTCATGCCGGGCGACGTGTACCAAGCCTCCTGACGCTCCAGGTCGTAGCTGATGCGACCGTGCTCTATGTCGCCCATGGATGCGAAGTTGAATGGCGACGCGGGATTGTCGGCGATGCTGTACTTGAAGCCAAGGTCAGGCGAGAGATACATATTGCTGGGGTCAGCCACGGGGGTACCGTCGACGATGAAGCAGTATTTGAACGTGTCGTAGAGGTAGTCGCCTACCACGATGCTCCATACACCGTCGGAGTCGCGCTGCATCGGCATCGGTTCTGCCAGCATCTCACAGTCGAGCGTCACCTGACGGGCCTCGGGGGCCTTGAAGCGGAAGGTGATGCCCTCGTCGCTGTACTCTGGCGAGATGATGGGTTTGGGGAAGAGACGGGCCATGACGCCCGGCGTGAACTGCTGTTCCTTGCCTGTGGCGGCAGGGGCAGGCTGTCCATGGGTCATCGCCTCCTCGGCAGCCTTCTTGTTGAAGAGCAGGGGCAGCGTCTTGGCCAGGAAGTATTTGGCATTCATCCACGTATGGCCGTACTTGTCGTTGGTAAACTCCTTGACGCTACGGATGCCTTTCTTGTCGAGGAACTCCATGTAGTCGCGGGCATTACCATAGAGGAAATCGTCAGTACCCACGCCGAGCCAGAACAGGTGCAGCTGCTGGTTGGTGTTGTCGGCCTGGTCGTAGACGTCGGGGATGTCCGTCGAGGTAAAGGAACTGTAGGAGCACAGGTAGGAGAACTTGTCGAGGTTTGTCAGTCCGTTGTAGAGGGCCTGGTTGCCACCGCGTGAGAAACCGCCGATGGCACGGTGGTCGCGGTCGTTCTTTGTGCGATAGTTCTTTTCGATGTAGGGCATCAGGTCGTTAATCAGGTCTTGGCTGAACACGTCGCCGCCGAAGCGTGTGGCAGGCTGTCCGCTGGCCTCACCGGCCTTGGCGGGCTTCAGCTTATAGGGATTGCCATAGGGCAGCACGATAATCATGTCCTTGGCCTGTTTGGCTGCCAGCAGGTTGTCGAGGATGTAGTTGACACGGCCTACCTTGTAGTAGACTTCCTCGGTGTCGGTGGTACCGCTGATGAGGTAGAATACGGGATATTTCTTCAGGTTGGCCGGATTGAACTGCATGCCCATCTGGTGATAGTCGGGCGGCAGGATGACTACGGCATGGTTGGTGGCACCAAGGCTCTTGGAATAGTAGCTGACATATTCGACGCGGCAATGCGGCACGTCGCAGATGTCGTGCATCAGAGGACCGTTCTGCGACTTGATGTCAAGCAGACTGTTCTTGAAGCCCTCATTGGGGAAGTATTCGTTGCACTGCGGGTCCATGATGCTGACACCGTCGACCTCGAAGTGGTAGGGGTACATGTCAGGGGCGGCAGGGCCTAAGGTGACCGTCCACAAGCCCGTCTGCGCATCTTTTGTCATGGCATGTTTGCCGGCAAACTGAACATCCACGGACACGGCTTTGGCCGAGTCGTTGTGGTACTGAAACGTGACGGTGCCATCGGCATGGCAAACCGTCTGCGCCATAGCTGTCATGGCAAAGCAGAAACTGCAGAGCGTAAGGAATAGTCTATTATAGTTCATCATGTTCAATGGTCAATGTTTAATATTCAATGTTTAATGTTTAATGTTTAAACTGCCAGTAGTCGAGTCGGACGTCGCTCTGCGTCTTGTCGAAGCAGATATACAGGTCGTGGACACCAGCGGCTCCCTTGACTTTGGCGGCAAAAGCCTTGTATTTCTCTACTGAGCCAGTGCTCTTGATGACGGCGGTGCCGACGACGTCGCCCTTCATGCTGTCGAGACGTAGGGTAACGGTGGCTGTACCTGTGGCGGCAGCGATCATGCTGAAAGCCTTGGCACCCTTGCCAAAGTCAACGCCGCGCAGACGGATGTATTCGCCGTCGTTGAGGTCGTAGATGTACATGTTCTTCTTGCCTGTCGATTCGGGCATGTCCTTGACGACGCCCGTATTCTCAATACCCATCTTGGCACTCTTCAGCCCATAGCCCCAGTTCATGGTCTCTGCCTCTACGCGCTGGTAGGGATTGAGCCAGTGAAGCTGCTTCATGGGCTGTTGGTCGAGCCAATAAGGAACTTCCTCAATGGTGCCGTCAGCATTGTAGGTAATCTCTGTGGCTGAAACGCTACGGCGCTCGTGGTGCTCGTAGGTGTCGAGGTGCATCAGGTCGTAGTTCTGACCGAAGACGTACGAGCGACCCTTATAGTCGCAGATGCCGGGATGGTTGCCGCGGTCACGCTCGGTGGGCCGCATGATATAGCCCTTCCACTCCCACGGTCCCGTAGGCTTGTCGCTCATGGCATAGCCTAAAGCCTCAGGGCAGCAGGTACTGGCAAAAGCCAGATAGTATTTACTCCCCTCGCCTTTGGGAGAGGGGGCGGGAGAGAGGCTCCTCTTGTAGAACCACGGTCCCTCCTGGTAGTTGGGGATGTGTGGCAGCTTCGTCACATCGCTGGCCAGTGAGGTCATGTCGCTACCGAGCTTGGCCCAGAAGGTATGAGGGTTGCCCCAGTACATATAGGCCTGTCCGTCGTCGTCGGTATAGACAGAGGGGTCGATGTCGTACCAGTTTGACTGGTCCCAGACCAGCGGTTTGCCGAGTGGGTCTTTGAACGGCCCGTAGGGGGAGTCGGCCTGAAGTACACCGATGCCATGGCCGTGGAGTGGGGCATAGAGATAGTATTTGCCGTCGCGCTCAACGGTCTGGATGGCCCAGGCTCCGTTTTCACGCGAACGCCACGTAAAATCCTTCAGCGAGGCCACGGCACCGTGCTCCGTCCAGTTTACCATGTCGGTGGTCGACCACAGCAGCCAGTCATACATAAAGAAACCTGCCGAGCTTTTCTCGTTCTCGTCGGGGATGTCCTCGGGTGAGGCATCGTGTGAGGTATAGAGGAATAGCGTGTCGCCCACGACTAATGGCGAGGGGTCGGCAGTGTATTTGGTCTGGAACAGCGGCATGTTTACCTGCTCCAGTCCGCGCATCTCCCACCAGTCGAAGTTGAAGAGTTTCGGCCCCTTGCGGCCAGTGAAGACGAGGTAGAGGTCGCGGTTGTGCAGACGAGAGGGATAGCTGTCGATGGCCGCCAGGTCAGCGGTGATGGTCTGCCATTTCTCCCAGCCGCCTGTGCCAGGCACATTCAGTGTGCCGAGGAGCTGGCCTTTGATACTGTCGAGACGGATTTCTATCTGACCACCACGCAGACCGCTGGCCACACGGGCCGTGAAGGTGCGGGGCGTCTGATGGCAGAAGTGAACGTTCTGCAGCTTGATGTAGTCACCGTTATGGATGTCGCTGACGTAGACGCCTACTTCGTCGTTCTGTTCGGTCTTAACACCTTTTGAGAAAGCCATGGTTTCCGCTTCCACCTTACGGTAGGGATTAAACGTGGCTATGGGCTTCACACCCTCGTCCGTCGGCATGATGGTGGGGAAACTGCCGTCGGCATTGTATTTGAACTCCTCTACAGCCACGCTACGGCCGAAGCCCCCGCCACCAGGCAACTTGCCAGTGTGGTAGAAGAAGTAGTTATGGCCTTTATAGTCAGCCACGCCACAGTGGTTGGTAAACGACTTTGTGTCGCACAGCGGCATAATCTCGCCGACATAAGTCCAGGGACCCGCAGGCGACGGTGCCGCGCTGTATGCAATGTGTTCAGGAACGCCACCGGCGGCATAGAGCAGGAAGTATTGAGACTCACGAGGAATGGTCAATGCCTTTCCCTTCAGGGAGGCGTTGGGGACAGGCCTTTTCATAATCCACGGCCCTTCGGTATAGCAGTCCTTGTACTGTTTGCCTTTCTCGCGCTTGTCCATGGCCGGGGCCCCGAAGGCCTCCTCCGTCATGTCGAGCTTGCCCAGTTGGCCGGAATAGGAAATCATGTCGCGGTTCAGCTTCAAGTAATAGACTTGCGGGTTTCCCCACATCAGCCATGCCTGACCGTCATCGTCAATCATCACCGTGGGGTCGATATGGTCCCACGAACCGTTTTCATACAGCGGTTTGCCAAGGGCATCGCGGAACGGGCCTGTGGGCGAGTCGCTGACAGCTACTCCGATAGCCATACCATTGGAAATCTTGGAGTGAGCACAGATGTACCAGTAGAATTTTCCGTTGCGCTCAATAGTTTGTCCGGCCCAGGCGCGGTCATCTGCCCAAGAGAAACTCTCTAATGCCAGTGGTGAGCCGTGGTCCTGCCAGTTCACCATGTCCTGCGTCGAATAGACGCGCCATTCCTGCATCCAGAAGAAGTCGGCGCCGTCCTCGTCATGGCCGGTATAGACATACATGGTGCCGTCATGTACCATGGGTGCGGGGTCACTGGTACACCACGTCTGTACAAAGGGGTTCTGTGCTGCGGTAAGTAGGGTGCCGGCAGCCAGCAGAATAGTTGATAGAGTAATACGTTTCATTGTTTTAGTTGTTTATTGCGCAAAGGTACGAAAAAAAACACAAAACGCCTTTTCCTGACGTTCCTTGTTCTTTAGCAGATGTAACATTTACCTGATTCCATCTGACTTTTGCTGCCGTTTTCCCTGATGGAGAGCCATTAAATAAAGGAGCCTTGTACCGTTTGGCCAAGGCTCCACTCCCATGAATAGTTTGATAAATAGGTCAATGGGGTCGTTATCTGATGGTCTTTTTACCGTTGACTATGTAAATACCATGGCGCAAATTGCCAGGCTGGACGCGACGACCGTCGAGGGTGTAGATGGCATCGTCCTGCGGCTTGACAGTACGGATGGGGGTAACGCCAGATGTGGCAGACTTCAACGTGCAGAGCGTGAAGTAGGTGGGTGTCGTGTATTCGGCCTTGCCGGTATCTTTCAGATAACCGCCTGCACCTACATTTTTCAGCGCAAAGCCTTTCTTGGTGGCATCGTACTCAATTATCCAGTCGGAACCATTTGCGATGTCCTGGTTAGGACCGAGTACAAAACAACTGAAGTTACCGGAGTTGAGATAGGCATTGGCTCCCCAGAAACTATAGCCATCACCGTTCATCTTGATGCAGCGTAACATATAGGCACCTGAAACGGTAGACGGCTCTAAACGGAAGTGGACGGCCAAGTTAGAAGCACTCAGTGACTTGTCATACGTATCATAGTCAACGAACTGCGGCTGTTCTGAACGTCCTTCAACATAGAATGCCTTAGCCTCAGCCTCGTTGACGATGGCAAAGGTGGTGGAACCAATCTCTTCTACCGATGTAAACCGCTTGTCGATTTCTAATTCACCTGTAGGCATCTGCGGCTCATCTATCTGTGCATCGATGCCCATCAGACTCAGCGCCTGCTTGGCATAGCGCTGACCCATAATGCGGTAGCTGGCAGCTGTGAAGTGCAGACCGTCACCCTTTTGGGCACAATTGGCAGACGAGATGACGTATGAGTTGGGGATGACACTGGGCACATTGGCAATCACACCGTTATGTCCCCCGCAGTAACCACCTTGTTCTGTGCGTACCGTCTCGCCTACGAACAGGGGGACATCGGCGGCATTGAGATTGAGGTCGCTGATAAGCTGGTCGTAGATGGCCTTCACCTTCTGCGGCCAGTCGCTCTGCGTATTGTTCGACTCCCCCTGGTGCAGCAGGATGCCCTTGATGACACCAGTCTTCTGGGCTATCTTCGCCATATCCACCAGGCGCTTATAAGGATGATTGTCGTACGCTTTGAAATAGTTGATGAGCCACCCCTCTGTAGTAGGGTCCATAGATGCGATATAGGCATCAACCTCGTCTTCCATGAAACCCTCAATCTTTGTGCCGCCAATGGCAACATCTATAACACCTACTTTTACGTTGTCAGGCAGATTTTTCACCATGGTGCGACCAAAATAGTCGGCCATACCCAGACCTGTACCCTGGCGAACGATAGGCGGTGTGGCGGTGTACCACTGTCCCATTGTGCGGGCTGGGTTCTGGAAATCTACACATGCCAGCATCTGAAAACGAGGGCTGATGTTCTCGTAGTCAACGGACTCTGGAGCGGCGTTGCCCTCCATATTTGACTGGCCGAAACAGAGATAAACATAGAAATTGGGGTCCACTTCCCCTTTGGCTCCGAGGAGCGAGCTCATTAATAGCATGCTGGTAAGAAAAAAGTTCTTCATTATTTCAATTTTTGTTATTGCTTGCGGCTGCAAAGGTACATATAAAGTATAAAATTGACACTCATTTTTGTATCACATACTTTAGTTATTGAAACAAGTTAAGAATGAAAGCAAAAACAAACAAAGAGGGAACGGTCTGCTGATGCGGACCGTTCCCTTGTAATGTATGCTTGACTCTGCTATCACTTAATCACAGCCTTACGACCGTTCATGATGACGAGGCCCTTGTAGCCTGCGTCAACCTTCTGACCAGCGAGGTTGTAGCGGACTGCATTTGCATTATTGTTGGTGTTGACAGCTGAAATGGCAGTTGGAGCACCTTCTACCTCATAGGCAACAATACTCTTGCGGGTAAATGTGTTTCCATCACCAGTTCCTTGTCCCCAAATAACCCAATTGATACCCTTGTCGCCATTAGCGTTTGCATCGCCTTCAAATGCAGGTCTCAAATCCTTAATAGAATAGGTATATACATTGTCACCCTCGTTCTTAAGTGCAAAGTCGCCAACCTGCACTCCAGTACCAGCACTCTCAAATTTGCCAATACCCCATCCCCAGTAGTTAGAAAGAGCAGGTCCGGCAGCAGTCATCGTAAACTCTACTTTCGCAGCGTCAGAGTAAGAAGCGAGATTGGCTGCAGGAATAAAGCCATCCTCGTTGAATTCAACATTCTTGCCCTCCTTATAATTCAGCTTTTGAACGAAATACACACGACTGACCTTTATAGTAGGATTATCCGTTCCTCCCTGAATAGAAATTTGGAACACCTTAGAAGTTAAATCAGAGCTCACTTTGCTGAAATCGAGAGTGAAAGTCTTCGTCGATGTCACAGTACCGATACCCTGAGTGAACTCCTTTCCTTTCTTATTCCCATTGTCATCAACAGTTCCATCATCGCACTTCATGATGATTTGTCCCCAACCGCCGTTATAGGATTCAATAACTACACAAAGCTTGTCGTAGTTAGAACAATCACGAACAGGATCAAATCCTGTGCTTGCTGCACCATAGTTTCCTGTTAACTGAATAGTCATAACACCCTCGTCAACAGACACTGTGCTGTTCCAGCCCCAGCCCCAAGCAGCAGCATCCAGAGGTACGTCATACTCTTCTTGTGCGTTAGCACCCACGGCCATCAAGGCCATAGCAATAAGCGTAAAAATCTTCATAAAAAATGTTTTAAGTGTTAATAATAAATAGGTGTAATAATTGGGTGCAAAGGTATGAAAAGAAAAAGGAACGGCTTTTGCAGCACGTCCCTAATTCTTTTCTATTTGTTACATTATAATAAACATGTCCCTTTTTTAATGTTTTCTTAGGTTCCATTTTGAATTATCGCTTTGGAAATCATACTCGGCCAGGGTAGGTGTGCTGTCGCCTGCTGAGTAGAGAACGTAACGGGTGTTCAGTCCTTCACGGCCAGGAATGGTCTTGGGCATAATGCGGTAAGTGCCGTCAGTAAGTTGCTCGATGCGCCATAGCTGTTCTGATGCTCCTGTAAATTTCGGAACGGTAGTCAGTTCCAGTGTGGCAGTGGCAGCAAGGGCTCGCTGTGTGCCGCTGATACAAATGCGGTAATATGGGCTGCCTAAATAACCGCCAGCTTCGGGCATAGCGGTGATTGTCCACAATTGATTTGGACGGAACATATAGTCGTTGCAACGTACGGCAATCTCTCCCTCTGGCCATGTACCGATGACTTCATCCAGCGTCTGGCAGGCTATGGGTTCGACGGCTTTTGTGGTATCTATCTGCCAGAAGCGCTCGCGCTCCTGCTGCATGCGTACAAAGTCGGTTCCTAACTCTAAGGCATAACCGCGGCGCTCTGACTCGATTTCGTAAGTATCGTCTTTCAAACGTTCACCAGCTATGGGCCATCCGTTTCGCCAGAGTAGTGGGCGGATGCCTAATACAGAGCGTCCGCTCCAGTCGAAATCAGCCTCGTAGTGACATGACATGATTTCCACTCCTTCGTCGATGATGGTACGTCCAAAGTGGCCAGGTCCCGTCTTGCGGTCGCCTGCTGCCACCACCATTCGTCCACCACCGTGCAGCATGTCGCGACCAACGTTGTCGATGAAAGGTCCTGTAACATTGCGTGAACGTCCTACTACGATATTGTATGTGGAGTTTACGCCGTCGCAGCATGTGCCGTGAGTACCAAGCAGATAATAATAGCCGTCGCGGTAGATGAGGTCGGTTGCCTCGCAGTCGATGGCTACGTCTTGTTCTATGTTACCCTTGATACGTTTGCCTGTTATCGGGTCGAGTTCTATAAGGCGGATGTTGCCGAAATATGTTCCGTAGGTTGCCCAAAGGCGGCCCGTAGTCGGGTCGAGCAGGAGGCTTGGGTCAATGGCGTCGCAGTCTTCCATGCCATCGGAAGATGCCACTTCTATGGCTTCGCTGTATTTGAAGTCGGGTGACTTGGGATCGAGTGTCTTGTTCCACATTGTGAGAATACGACCGTTATGGCCTCCGAAGAGCCCACCACCGGTAGCACCATAGATTACCAGGTATCGGTCGCCAATCTTCATAACATCGGGAGCAGCACCGCCTCCAGGGCGTTCTGCACCGCTATTCCAAGTCCATCCGTCGGGAGAGATAAGCCCTCCTCCGCCTGTTCCGAATGTGTAATACTTTCCGTTGCATTCAACAATCGTCGATGGGTCGTGGATGTATGGTTGTCCCACTTGTGCGGTAGCGTTGGCAAGTGACAGACTTGTGGCGAGAAATAAAGCAAATATTTTTTTCATACCTTATTTTGTCTTAATGGTAAGGTTAGTAACGGGTTTCATATTCTCATCGAGGAATCGGACACACATGTCACTCAGTCCAGGGCCGTTGACTACGGCACAACGCAGGATGTTGCGGCCTTTGTGCAGGGTAAGACGCTGCGACATACCGTCGTCTTGTACCATGCGGCGGTCACTCTCCAGCGTCAGCACGCGCTCGTCGTTGAGCCACCAGACAGAGGCGCCGTTGCTGCCTGCTGCCAGACGGATATTCGTAAGTTCCTCAGGACAGTCTATGGCCGTGACTCCCCAGAACAGAGAGTTGTATGTCTGCTGTCCCCATTTTTCTGCAAAGTGAAACAGTTTGACATTGTAGCTGTTACTCTCTACAGCACGCCATTTCAGTGTCTGTTTTCCTATCTTCATGCTCTGGCCATCTTTAGGCAGCAAAGCTGTAGGCGGGGTGAGATTGTTCTCCAGATAGTCGTACGTGAGTGTCAGATTACTGTTTGTAGGCTTGTTGACAGGCTCCAGCAACATCCAGCGGCGAATGAATCCTTCATTGTCAGGACTTGATGTGGCTGTAGTGACAGGCGAGAAGTAATCAGGGCGGTTCTTGAATTGCAGCCAGTCGATGCTTACCCCTTCACCCTCGCAGGTCAGAACCACGTCTGTAATGCCGTTTGGTATGTACTCCATAGGCACTGAAAGTGTGAGCCACTGGCCACTCTGGTCGCGACGGAATGGGCCGCGCTCTGTAATAACCGTAACCTTTACCTTGGCAATAATCCTGCCTTTGGCATTCTTCTCCCTGACAAAGAACTCTGTGTTTTGATTTGCCTTGGCACATACTACCAAATATCCGTTGCTGATACTGGCGAAATCTACATCGCCATAGCGCAGCCAGCTGCCTTTGGCGGGCAGGGATGCACAGCTGCCTCGTTGAGGCTGCAAGGTGTCGTTATAAGTTGTGGTGACGTCGGCTCCTGCCGAACTGAAGCGGTCGATCTCAATGCGCTCTGAGGCTTGTGTGATACCCACGCCCCGCATACTCTCCTTTACTTCCTGGATGGTACCGTCGGGATTGAACGACACCTTTTCTATGCAGACAGAGCGGCGTTTGTCGTCAGAGGGAGAATAGTAGTTAGTATGGTAGAACAGATACCACTGATCGTGATATTCCACAAAACTGTGGTGATTGGTCCAGCAGCCATTGGGATGCTCTGCCATGAATATTCCTTTGAAATCCCAGGGACCTAACGGAGATTTTGACATGGCATAGGCCAGTGTCTCTGTGCCATTATCAACTCTTACCCAAGGGAAAGTGAGATAATACCAGCCGTTGCGTTTGAAGGCAAAGGGACCTTCCTTGAATCCTTCGGGTAGTCCTTCCATGGCTTGTCCGCCTACGAGCATCGGTGGTATCTCTGGTGTATTGGCGTCAGAATCAGGACGGCGGGGAAATTTCATTTCCGTCAACTCTCCGTCCAACTCTTTCATATTAGGTTTCAGTCTTGCACCGCGAATGCCCATGCCCGACCAATAGATATAGGCTTGGCCATCGTCATCGATAAGCACACATGGGTCGATGCCCATTACGCCCTTAATGGGCTGTTGCTCACACGTAAATGGTCCTTCTGGCTTGTCGGCAGTGGCAACACCTATGGCAAAACCGCGTCCCTCCTTTGGTTCGTTAGGAAAATAGAAGTAGTAGCGGCCATCCTTGCATACGCAGTCGGGTGCCCACATTGAGTATCCTGCAGGATTGCCCCAGGGCACTTGTTCCTGTGTCACAATTACACCATGGTCTGTCCAATGTGTAAGATCGGCTGATGAGAATACGTGATAGTCGGCCATACAGAACCAATCTTTGCGGATGTTTGCATTAGAGCCGTCGGGTGTAACGGCAGGCGGAACGATGTCGTGTGAAGGGTAGAGATACACCTTGTCGTTGAAGACGCGGGCGGTGGGATCGGCCGTAAACAGGTCACTGATTATTGGGTTCTGTGCTGTTGCCTGTGTAGTCGCGCAGAGAATAAGTGCTGATAATAGGGTCTTTCTCATCTCAGAAATTAACAGTTAGTTTCTTTAGGTTTTCATTTGAAGAACTGTTGCCGTACAATACTTCATATTGGCCGGGTTTTACCCGCATGGTATTGGTCTCGGCATCCCAGAATTCAAAACTCTCAGGTGTGAGCGTAAGTGTTGCATTAACCGTCTGACCGGCTTCAACGCTTACACGCTTGAAAGCACGTAAAGTCTTTAGAGGAGCCTCAGGGTCGGCAGTGTTGCGAATGTAAACCTGCAAAACTTCCGTACCTTCGCGGTGTCCGGTATTGCTGACAGGGATGTTCAGCGTGTAGTTTCCTGCTGTGCCAGACAACTGGCCCTCGCCAATCTCAAACGTAGTGTAACTTAGTCCGTAGCCAAAGGGGAAGAGGGCATCGTCAAAGTAGCGGTAGGTGCGTCCCTTCATGGAATAGTCCTCGTAGTCAGGCAGTTGGCTGTCGTCCTTGTAGAATGTGACAGGTAATTTGCCGGCAGGATTATAGTCGCCAAACAGTACGTCGGCAACAGCAGTACCACCCTCCTGACCTGCATACCACGCCTGTATTATGGCATCGCAGGTCTCTATCTCAGGCTGTAAGGCAATGGCAGAACCCGAACAGTTGATAAAGATAATCTGTTTTCCTGCGGCCTTCAGAGCACGGAGGAAATCACGTTGTACGCGGGGCAGTTCTATGCTGGTGCGGTCGCCGCCCTTGAAACCTTCAACCTGAACGGGCATTTCCTCGCCTTCAAGAGCTGGTGATATACCTCCTACAAAGATCACTTTCTGGATGTCCTTCAGACGGGCTATCATACCATCGTAGTCAATAGGAAGTTCCTTGGCGATATTGATTTTCAGGTCGGCATTATAGGTGTGTATGTGTGAGAAGCGTACTTCTATCTGGTAACTCTTGCCCTTTTCTGCCTTGATAGCGGTACGATTGGGCGTGGTGCGCCATATATGGTGGCGATACTGCCGTACACCGTCAATGTAGAGTTCAAAGTGTCCGCAGCCGTCCACGTTGACAACGTATTCGCCCGATTCCTGTGGGGTGAACGTTGTTTCGTATTTGGCAGAAAAGTCCTCTAGTTGTACGCCAGGGGCGAAGTTGTGCATACCTGCAGTGGTAACGGCCAGAGGAGTGGTGTAATACTGTGTTGTGACAGGCTTTCCCTCCATGTTGCGGTTGTTCCAGAAGGTACCCTTCAGACCCTTCCTACCTTCGAAACTGCATTGACTGCCAAGAAGGCAGTCCATCACTTTGTCGTAAGTGAGGTCGCAACCTGGGAAATAAAGGATTTTTGAGTTTTGTGCCTTTAGTTTTGAACGTTTAATCTTTAGCTTCTCGCAAATCCCGTCGAGAATACTGACAGTGTGGTTGGGCATGCCGTTATAGTTTCCCCACATCATTGGGGTGTTGTCGGCATTCGGACCGATGACGGCAATCTTCTCCAGATTCTTTTTCAGTGGCAGTAGCTTCTCGCCTTGGGTGGAGGACGGGATAGGGCTGTTCTTCAGCAACACGATAGACTGACGGGCCATCTCAAGTGCTACCTTGGCGTGGGCAGGGCAGGAGAGAAGCGACGGTGAAACCTTCGACCACTCCACAAGCGATGGGTCGTCCATCTCACCAAGGTCGAAACGGCCTTCTAACAGGCGGATGACGTGTTTGTCAACTTCTGTCTCGCTGATCAGTCCGCGGTGTACGGCCTCGGGAATACTCTTGTAGGCATAGCCATAGCCGCATTCTACGTCGGTGCCGGCAACGGTAGCCTTGGCCGAGGCGTGGACGGCATCTGAGGAAGATTTGTGGGATGTATAGAAGTCGCTGACGGCACCGCAGTCGCTGACTACCAGATATTTAAAGCCCCATTCATCGCGGAGGATCTGTTGCAATAGGCGTTGCGAGCCGCAACATGGTTCGTCGTCCAAACGCTGATAAGCACACATAACCTCGCGAACCTTGGCATCCTGTACCAGCGTCTTAAAAGCCGGCATGTATGTTTCCCATAGGTCACGTGGTGAAACATCGTTGAGATTAGCCGTGTGGCGAGTGTATTCAGGGCCGCTGTGTACGGCATAATGCTTGGCGCAAGCCCATAGTTTGCGGTATTTTGCATTCTCAGGTCCCTGCAACCCGCGAACCACCTGAGTTCCCATGACAGATGTCAGATAGGGGTCTTCGCCGTATGTCTCCTGACCGCGTCCCCAGCGGGGGTCACGGAAGATATTTACGTTGGGAGTCCATACAGAGAGACTATGGAACTTTTCGTCCTCACCACCATTAAGCATGCGCTTGTTGTATTGCGCACGGAACTCGGTGCTGGCGATATCGAACACCTTATAGAGCAGGTCGGGATTCCACGATGCTGCCATGGCAACAGGCTCTGGGAATACCGTTACATTGCCCATGTTGGCAGCGCCATGCAGGGCTTCGCTCCACCAGAAGAATTTCTTTATTCCCAAACGAGGAATAGCAGGACTCTCATCAAGCATTAGTTGAGCTTTTTCTTCGAGAGTCAGACGTCCACACAAATCTACTGCCCTCTCATGGGAAGAGAGGCTTGGATTCTGATAAGGCAACTGCTGTGCCGACATATTAATGCCGGCATAACACGCCATCAATGTTGATAATAATAGATGTTTCATCGCTGACTTCAATTCTTAAACAGGTTTGGAACAAACTGGCGGAGGCCGCGGCGCCATGTCAGCCACTCGTGATCGGTTCCCATAGATTCATAGTAGTGGGCATTGATACCCATAGCCTTGAGGTCGTTGACCGTCTTCTCGGTCTGGAACATCTTGTCCATACCCTCAGTGCCGCTCATCATAAAGAAGTAGTGTGTCTTCTTGTTGAACTCGTCGGCACGTGTGAAAATGCCGTCGTAGGCCGTCTTGATGTCCAGTCCGAAGATGGCACCGCTGAAGGTTCCGAGCCATGCGAACTTGTCTGTGTTGTTCAGCACAATGTCGAAAGTCTGGTGGCCACCCCATGACAGACCAGCCATAGCGCGGTTGTCGCGGTCGGTCTTCGTACGGAAATTGCTGTCGATGTAAGGAATGAGGTCGTTGATCATGACCTTGTAGAAGCTGTTGCCGTAGGTGCTAAAGCCCTGACGGTTGTCACCACCCTGGAACGGTGCCTTGATGTCGCCGCTCTCCATGACGACAATCATGGGAACAGCCTCGCCTGAGGCAATAAGGTTATCCATGATGTGCTGCATGTGGCCCTGCTTGCTCCAGCCGGTCTCGTCCTCGCCCATGCCGTGTTGCAAGTAGAGCACAGGATATTTTTTCTTGCCTTTCTCGTACTCGGCAGGGGTATAGACCATGGCGTGACGCCACTCGTTGGTAGATTGGGCGAAATAGTAGATGCTGCGCACCTGTCCGTGGGCAATGCCCTGCTGCGGACGGTAGTAGTCGCCCTCGCTGCCTTCAGGAATCTCGATGCCGCCGGCCTCGCGGTTGCAGCCGAAGAAGGTCTCGGTAGCAGGGTCAATAAAGTTGACGCCATTGATATTCATGAAATAGTAGTGGAAACCGGGCACCAGCGGGTCGGTGACGGCCATGAAGTTGCCCTTTCCGTCAGGCTGCATATCGTATTTCTTGCCGCAGATATCGACTACGACCTTGCGTGCCTCAGGGGCAGAGATGCGAAAGTAGGCGCGCCCCTCTTTGTCAACCTTCGGGAACTCGTTGCCGGGAATGGTGGTCTCGGCAATGAAGGCATCGGCCGGAACCTCAATCTTCTTGGGCATGTCGATGTGCGGACGCTTAGGCTCATAACCTAAAAAGCGTGCCACGGCCTCGCCATAGCGGCAGCCCAACTCGCGGTAGCCGGCAGCGTCGAAGTGCAGACGGTCGGGACCGTTGCTGCAGTCGTCGGACGAGATGACCTGTGCAGTATGCAAGGTCTTGGGCAGCTCGTCAATCTGTTTCTTACAGCCGATGCAGACACCCTGGCCACCAGCCTGCACGATGTTTCCAGCATAGAGGTTCACCTCCTCGGGCTTCAGCTTCAGGTCGCCGCAGAGGTTGTCGTAAACCTGCTGCACCATGCCTGCCCATTTCGGGTCGCCGGTGTTCGTCTCACCCTGATGCATCAGGATGCCCTTGATGACACCGTCCTTCTGGGCTTTCTTTGCCAGAGTCACGAGACGCTTATAGGGATTGTTGTCGTAGGCTTCGAGCATGCCTTTCATCCAGTTTGGCGCTTTTTTCACATAGGCAGGAATGCTGTCGGGAAGGAAACCCTTGATGTCGATGCCGCCGATGGCGACGTGGATGACGCCGATCTTGATATTTTCAGGCAGTGAGGCCACCAGTGTGCGACCAAACCAGTCGGCAGGTGTCAAACCCGTGTTGGGACGGCAGAGTGGGGGAATGGCCTCGTACCATTCGCCCATCTTACGGGCTGGCAGCGTTTCTGTGGCAGGGTAGTCCACTGCCGGCATCCACAGGAAACGCGGACCGGGACTCTTGAGGTCTTGGGCCTCAGGACGTGCGGCACCCTCCATGTTTGATTGGCCGAAACAAAGGAAGATGTAGAAATTGGGATCTTGTGCTGATGCCGAAACGGCAATGAGCAACAGAAGAGAAATGAATAACTGTTTCATAATTCTATTTTTTTAGTGGTAATATTTGTTTGTTTGCAAAGATAGGAAATATTTCCTAATTATATAGCAAATTGGCTTTTGTGTCTGTAACATGCTCATTGCGGGGAGTAAACCGCGCCGAGTGTTGTTATATGAAGAAAAATACATGTTACATATAAGCAACTATTATATAAAAAGAATATATATCTTTGCACTCGAAATAAGAGAAGACTTTTTCAGAATCGCTTTTGTTGAAGTTAGATTTATTAAAGTTAGTAGTTTTGGTATGTAATAGAATGGGGGCCGACGTGAGTCTCCCCCCTTTTTTTAAAATCAGAGCATAAAGCTAACCTAATGACGAATAATTGATGATCCCAATGACATTAAATGTAAAGACTAAAAATAAAAAAAATTGATGAACAAATTAAAATTTCTTTTTTTGCTGTCCACGATGGCATTGGCTGTCTCGTGTGGTGATGATGATCCTGTAAAAGAAACAGAGAAACCAACTCCCGAGCCCACTCAGCCTTCTACTCCTTCGCAACCGGATGACCCTGGCACGGATCCGACTGCTTCAGGTCTCTCGCCTCTGCATGTGGAAGGACGCTTTTTTGTTAATGCCGAAGGGCGCCGTGTCAATCTGCATGGTTTTGCTCAGACTTACAGCCCTTGGTTTAACGAGAGAGGTTCCAAATGGACAAATTACGATGTGGCAGGCTGTCTGAGCTACAACCAGGGAATTATTGACGGCATTCTGAATGCTGGTTGGAAGATGGACTTCGTGCGTCTACACATGGATCCTTACTGGAGTAACGACCCTGCTATAAGGAGCACCATATCTGATGCAGACTGGAAAGGCGAGGCCGATATTCGTGCCTTCAATTATGAACGCTTCAAGAAATACCTTGATGAAGTGTTTGTGCCGATGGCCGAGTATGCCATTTCGAAAGGGCTCTATGTCGTGATGCGCCCACCTGGTGTCTGCCCGGAGAAAATCTATATGGGTGGCGACTACCATCAGTATTTAAGAAGGGTATGGGCTTGCGTGGCTCAGCATCCTAAACTGAAAAACAATGGAGCCGTATTGTTTGAACTCTGCAACGAGCCTATTCAGATTTGCGATAAGAATGGCAATGCCGTCAATAATTGGGATGGTGCAACGTTTGACAAGCGTGGTCAGTTGATGACCGAGTTTATGCAGGACCTGGTGAATATGATTCGGGCCTATGAGTGCAATAACATCCTGCTCATTCCCGGTCTGCACTACCAAATGCTGTACAGCACATTTGGCAAATATCCTGTAACTGGCAGCAACATCGGCTATGCCGTCCACTGCTATCCCGGTTGGTATAACAGCGGCTACGACAAAGAGGTGGATGTCGTGTATGACAATTTCAAGTCAGGCTGGAACAACGAGATTAAACCCGTTGCCGATATGGCACCTGTTGTGGTGACTGAGATGGATTGGGCTCCTGAAAAGTACGATTCTTCATGGGGAAAAGCCATCACCGGACAATCTGGTGGAAATGGTTTCGGGGCTAACTTCATGCGTATCTGTGACGAGACCCATAATGTCAGCTGGCTCCTCTTTACTGATGGTCATCTGCTGGCTCAGTACGATGATAAGTTACCTGACGGCAATACCTTCCTGACAGACCCGGAAGCCTGTCCGCGTCCGGTGTTCCGCAAATATCAGATATATGCTACCAAGGAATACAGTGACATGATTAACAAGCCCGATTATTGACGTTAATTAAAGAATGTTACAAAACGTAAATTCCGCGTTACACACAGAAAAGGGTAATTGCGGGAAAGCATGTACCTTTGCAGCGTGAAATAATTTTAATTAAAATAATGTACAACAACGATGAATCAAAATCTGTCAAAATGAAAAATCTAAAACAATTGATTAGACGGACTATTCCTATGATGTTGATGCTACTGACTTGTAGTTTGACTCTGCATGCTCAGGGCGTTACTGTCACTGGAACGGTTACGGATGCGTCCGCGGAACCATTGATTGGTGCCTCGGTAGTAGTGAAGGGACAAACTTCCCTGGGAACAGTGACTGATTTTGATGGTAACTTCACCTTGAATGTTCCATCAGAGTCATCGGTCATTGTTGTTTCTTATGTGGGTATGACCACACAGGAAATCAAGGTCGGCAAGCAGCGCAGACTTAAAGTCACGCTGTCAGACGACACCCAGCTGGAGGAAGTCGTAGTAGTAGGTTACGGCCAGCAGAAGAAGGCCTCGGTTGTGGGTGCTATCACCCAGACCACAGGTGCAGTGCTGGAACGTGCCGGTGGTGTATCTGACATCGGATCTGCCCTGACGGGTAATCTTCCTGGTGTTATCACGACGGCATCAACTGGTATGCCTGGTGATGAAGACCCGAAGATTGTTATCCGTGGTGTCAGCTCTTGGAACAACTCAGATCCTCTCGTTCTCGTAGATGGTATCGAGCGTCCTATGTCAAGTGTGGACATCCACTCTGTTCAGAGCATTTCTGTACTGAAGGATGCTTCTGCCACAGCTGTGTATGGTGTGAAGGGTGCTAACGGTGTTATCCTTATTACTACTAAGCGCGGTACAGAGGGTAAGGCTAAAATTTCTGTTGGTGGTAGTACTGCTCTTAAGCTGGTTTCAAAACTGCCGAAGACATACGGCTCTGCCGAGTCTCTCTATTATGTCAACCAGGCTGTCAGACATGAGCTTGGACTTCACCCTGCAAGCTGGGGTGACATTCGCTCAACTGAATTTATCAACAACTATAACGCTCCTGCCGGAAGCATCGATCCTGAGACGGGCATGCTGATGAGCGAGCGTTATCCTGATGTAGACTGGCAGAAGGAGCTCTTTGACGACTATGCCATGTCTTACAATGCTAATGTGAATCTCGCTGGTGGTACCAAGGATGTTAAATACTTCGCTGCTGTTGACTATCAGCACGAGGGTGACCTTTTCCGTGAGTGGGACAACAACCGTGGTTATCAGGGCGGTTACGGTTTCAACCGTATCAACGTTCGTTCAAACCTTGACTTCCAGCTCACCAAGACGACTGTCTTGAAGGCCAACCTTGCCGGTAGTTATGGTATCAAGGATTCTCCTTATGGACTTGAACCAAACTCATGGTATGAGACACAGTTGTGGCAGGCTGCTTATTCTGCTCCCCACGATGTGTTTATGCCACGTTACAGCGATGGCATCTGGGGCTATTATCCCAAAGACACGCAGGGTGCTCCTAACTCAGTGACCAACCTTGCATTGCATGGTGCCAACCAGACTACCACCACTCGTATCAACACCGACTTCACCTTGGAGCAGGATTTGTCGTTCATCACCCAGGGGCTGAAGCTTTCAGGTCTTATCTCTTGGGATAACGTATTCGTCGAGACTAATCGTGGTATCAATGACCTCTATCATAATGCACAATATAAATATGTGGATCCTCTGACGGGCGTTGTAGAGTATGCTGAGAAACCTGGTGGTAACAACAACTTCGACTTTGTTGAGCAGAGAGCATGGACAACTGATGGTGGTTCTCTGAACAACTGGGCAACACAGCGTAACCTCTTCTATCAGGTACAGCTGTTCTGGGGTCGCCAGTTCGGTAAGCACGATGTAACCGCCATGGGTGTGTTCAACCGTTCAGAGCGTGCCACTGGTAGTGAGTTTGCACACTATCGTGAGGACTGGGCTTTCCGTGCCACTTATAACTACGACAACCGTTACATGTTGGAGTACAACGGTGCTTACAACGGTTCTGAGAAGTTCTCCAGCGACAACCGCTTTGCTTTCTTCAATTCAGGCGCTATCGGTTGGAACATTGCCAATGAAAAGTGGTTCAAACCTGTTGCAGGGGCACAGCTCTTTGGCCGTAACTTGATTGACATCCTCAAAATTCGTTATTCTTACGGTGAAATCGGTGAGGACTACATTCGTGAGCGCTGGCTCTATCAGACTGAATGGGCATACGGCGGCAACACTAAACTGAACTCCACCAACCCGAATGACAATTCTCCATATACTTGGTACAAGGAGAAGAAGGTTGGTAACCCTGAGACTCACTGGGAGAAGGCTATCAAGCAGAACCTTGGTATTGACTATGCATTCCTGAATGGTATTATTGCCGGTACATTCGAGTTCTTCCACGAGAAGCGTTCTGATATTCTGATTCCTGGTGGTGAGCGTGCGGTTCCTTCCTATTTTGGTGCTACTGCTCCTTATATGAATAAAGGTAGAACGAAGACCACAGGTTATGAGTTGGAACTCCGCTTGAAGTATGACTTCGCCAATGGTATCCACGCTTATGCTAACATGAGCATGACTCATGCCAAGAACGTCATTCTTGAGCACGACGATGCATACTACTTGCCCGCCTATCAGAAGAAGTTTGATTATTCTATCAATCAGGCGCACAGCTATATAGATAATGGCTTTGCCAATAGCTGGGATGAGGTTATTGCCATGTCTACTCATAATACCAATGACAACCAGAAACTTCCTGGTCAGTATATTATCACTGACTTCAATGGCGACGGTGTCATTGATGCCAACGATAACGCACCATACGCTTATACAGGTATCCCCCAGAATACCTACAACCTGACGCTGGGCTTAGACTATAAGGGCTTCAGCTTCTATGCACAGCTCTATGGCGTGACCAACGTCAGCCGTTACGTAGCGTTCAACTCACTGCCTAAGCCTTATCTGCATACGGTATTTGACGAGGGTGCTTATTGGTCGCCTGAAACACATGAGGGTATTCCGACACTCCGCATGAACACCACTCCGAACTACTATGAGGGTACGCGCTTCCTCTTCGACGGTTCATTCTGCCGTCTTAAGAACCTTGAAGTTGCTTACACATGGAATAGTGGTTGGGTTCGTAAGATTGGCCTTAACATGTTGAGAGTTTATGTCAATGCTAACAATCTCTTCGTTTGGACTGATATGCCTGATGACCGTGAAAGCAACTTTGCTGGAACAGGTTTGGCTTCACAGGGTGCTTACCCGACTTTGAAGCGTATCAACTTCGGTCTTAAGTTCGAGTTGTAAACATGTAATATAATACATTATTAATATATAATATGAAAAGATTATTTTCAATATATAAGTCTGTTGCAGTCATGTTTGCACTGGGACTGTCTTTGACAATGGCTACCAGCTGTACAGACTATCTTGACAAGGCTCCAGAATCAGACGTTTCTGCTGAGGATGCCTTCAAGAACTTCAAGAACTTCCAGGGCTTTACAGAAGAGCTTTATCTCTGTATGCCTGACTTCACTCGTGGATATTGGACCACTTCCTGGAACTGGGGTGACGACGATATCATGGCTGTAGGTATTAACTACCACATGAGCTATAAGGTTGACCAGGGCGACTTCTGGGGCTGGCAGAGAGAATTTGATGGTTGGGGTTCTGGCTTTATGGAGCCCAGTACAGAATTCGATCCTAATGACCGTTTCAAACGTGGACTTTGGCCTGCTGCATGGTATGGCATCCGTAAGTGTAACGTAGGTCTTGAGAACATGGACCTTATGACGGCTGCTTCTCAGGAAGAGAAGAACGCTGTCAAGGGACAGCTCCTCTTCTTCCGTGGCTGGTTCCACTTCATGCTGATGCAGTATTTCGGTGGTCTTCCCTATCTGGATGCTCCTGTTGCTCCCGATCAGGCGATGACACTTCCTCGTGAATCTTACAAGGCATGTGCCGACAAGGCTGCGAAGGATTTCCGTGAGGCTGCCGATTTGTTGCCTATCGATTGGGATAAGTCGTCTGTAGGTAGCAACACCCTTGGTAAGAACGGTTTCCGTATCAATAAGATTACTGCCCTTGCCTATCTGGGTAAGAACTATCTCTGGGCCGCTTCTCCGTTGATGAAGAATATCGATGAGAAAATGAACGTGCTAAATCCCAACGCAAGTACCTATGAGTATGATGCAGAATATGCCAAGAAGGCTGCTGATGCGCTCGGTGAGCTGCTTGCTCTGGTTGAAGGTGGTCGCACCCAGTATAAACTGGTTGATTTCGAGAATTATTCGGACCTCTTCTATACCTGGAACAAGAACATGCTTCCCCCGGGATCGACAGAGTCAATTCTCCGCGCCATTGCTGCAGATGCTTGGCAGAACTCTCATTATGGCGTGTTCACTGAGTTCGGTGGTTATATCCTTACGGGTGGACAGTCTTTCTCGATGCCAACCGCCAACTACATTAACTATGCATATGGTATGGACAATGGTTTACCCTTGGACGATCCCGAATCAGGTTTTGATCCGACGCATCCTTGGAAGGACCGTGACCCCCGTTTCTATCATGACATCGTTTATGATGGTGTGCAGGTGGTAGAAGGAACAATCGAACCCGAGAGCAACCGTTATGCAAACCTCTATACAGGTGGTACTTATCGTGATGAAACCAAGGAGAGCCGTACAGGTTACTTCCTTTATAAGTTCATCCCAATGCTCGCCAACAACTACGACATGGGTAGTACTTATATGAAACTGTATATTGACTGTCCGTATCTGCGTCTGGCCGACTGTTACCTGATGTATGCAGAGGCTGCCGCTGCCGCTGGCGGTGCCAGCTACAAGGCTTCTAACTGTCCTCTTACAGCCGTTCAGGCAGTCAACAAGATTCGTGAGCGCGCCGGTGTAGCTGAGGTTGCAGCCAAGTTTACGGGCGACAACCATAAGTTCATGGACGAAGTTCGTCGTGAGCGTGCTTGTGAGCTGGCTTTCGAAGGACATCGTTTCAACGATCTCCGTCGTTGGCTGTTGCTGGATAAGGCTCCTTTCAATGTCAAGACTTCCCAGGAATTCACGCGTGCCGGAGAACTTGATCCGAAGCATCCTGAGGAGACATTGGTATCTGGATATATGGAGAAAACGATTCTCAAACGTAACTTCACGGACAAACACTGGTGGTTGCCTTTGAAGAGAAAGGATACCAGCATCTATCCGGAGTTCTTCCAGAACCCAGGTTGGTAATAGTGTGAATAAAGAATAATGTATAAAGAATAAAGATTTTATGAACAATATAGCTAAATATATAGGTATTCTTCCGCTTTCACTTTTCGCCTTGTTTACGCAAGACGTGATGGCGCAGGAGACGACGGTTAGCACCAGTAGTCCTGCAGAAGCTGATACCATTAATGTGGCTTTCCGTCAGTCGGATGCCCGTGATGTTGTTGTGCCTGTAAGCACCGTTAATGTGCGGGATTTGTTAGAGAAGAGCTATAGCACCTACAGCCTCGACAACATGCAGGCTCTGGTGGCAGGCTACAATGGCCAGCTGTGGAACCAGGGTGATGCACTTGTTCTGGTTGACGGTGTTCCCCGTGATGCCAACAACGTATTGCCTACAGAGATTGAGGATATTACTTTCATGAAGGGTGCATCTGCTGTCGTTCTCTACGGTAGCCGTGCTTCAAAGGGTGTTATCCTGATTACCACCAAGCGTGGTAAGATCCAGCCGCTGAAGATTACGGCCCGTGCCGACTATCAGATGGATGTAGCCAAATCTTTCCCCAAGTATTTGGATGGTGCTCAGTATATGACACTCTATAATCAGGCACTGACTAACGACGGCCTTGCTAAAAAGTACACTGATGAGGATATTTACAACACCGCTCTTGGTGCAAATCCTTATCGTTACCCCAATCAGCAGTTCTATACTTCTGACTATCTGAAGCGGACCAAGTCGCGCTGGGATGTCACCGCAGAGTTTGAAGGTGGTGGTAAGTTTGCTCAGTTCTATGCTAACGTCAGCTACTATCGTTTGGGTGACTACATCAACTTCGGTGAAGGCAAGGATGACTTTACCGATCGTTTGAACGTTCGTGGTAACATTGACCTTTGTCTTTCTGATTGGGCTACAGGTTGGGTGAATGCCAACGCAACCTTTTACAACCAGCGCAATTCAAACGCTGATTTCTGGGGGGCTGCGTCTACGCTCCGTCCTGTTCGTGTAGCTCCGTTTATCCCGGTTTCCTATATCGATGAGTCGGATGCTGACTCTTGGGCTCTGATTAACAATTCAAAGAACATCCTTGTTAATCCTGCCGGACAGCCTGCCGGCCGTTACTTCCTCGGTGCCACTCAGGATGACCGTACCAACGCTATCGCTGACATGTACGCTGCCGGTTACAACACATGGACCAGTCGTCAGATGCAGTTCGATGCAGGTGTCAAGTTCGATTTGGCTGCTATCCTCAAAGGCTTGAGCTTCAAGACGCAGTTCGCTGTTGACTACTCAACATCCTATACGACTTCACTGAATGACCAGTACGATTCATTCAAAGTCAATTGGTCACAGTTTGATGGTCATGATGTTGTCGGTTCGCTCGACGTGATATCAGAATACAAGCATAATGGTATCCTGAACGCCAGCAACTCAGCAGAGAAGCAGACGATTGCCTGGAATGGCCAGTTCGACTATGTGAATGCTTTTGGTGCTCATAATCTCCACGCTACTCTGGTTGCCAACGGTTATCAGCAGACGATTAGTGGTGATTATCATAAGATCAGCAATGCAAACCTTGGTCTTCAGGTTTCTTACAACTATGCTCACAAGTATTATGCAGATCTTGCTGCCAATGCCGTTCACTCAGCACGTCTGGCTCAAGGCCATCGTGAGGCGCTCTCTCCCTCTGCCACTTTAGGCTGGCGTCTGACCGGAGAGGACTTCATGAAGGATGTCAAATGGGTGGATGACCTCCGTCTGACAGCAGGTTACACGGTTCTGAATCAGGACCTCGACATTTCTGAATACTATATGTATGAGAGTATCTTTACTGCTACGGGTACATGGTGGGGATGGTCTGATGCCAACAACAGCATTCAGACGTCTGACTCACAGCGTGGTGGCAATGAGAATCTCTCTTTCATCAAGCGTAAGGAGTTTACCGTTGGTCTGAATGGTGCCCTCTTCGGCAAAAGATTGAACTTTGCTGTCAACTACTTCAATACGACGACTGACGGTCTGACCGCTCAGCCTGACTACATCTATCCAAGCTATATGCATACTTACTGGCCCGTATCAACCTTCATTCCATACATTAACTATGGTAAGAACCGTCGTCAGGGCTTGGACTTCTCTGTGATGTACAACGAGAAGTTTGGCGATTTTGAACTCGGTGCACAGCTCGTCGGCATGACCACCACGTCAGAGAATCTGCAGGTTGCCGAGAACGTGGAGTATGACTATCTCCGTCGCGAGGGCAAATATACGGATGGCCTCTGGGGACTGCAGTGTCTCGGCTATTTCAATAGCAACGACGACATTCTCAATTCTCCCACAAGTTCATTTGGTGAGGTAAAGCCTGGTGACCTGAAGTATGTAGACCAGAATAATGATGGTAAGATTGACTCTCAGGATGAGGTAGAACTGGGTCGTTGGAGCGCCAGCTTCACAGGTGGCTTTAACCTGACTCTGAAGTATAAGAACTTCACCCTCTTTACCATGTTGACCGGTCAGTTCGGAGGTCATGCCCTCAAGAACGATACTTATAACTGGGTATATGGTGAGCGCAAGTACAGTGATGTCGTACTTGGTGCTTGGACTGCAGAGAAGTATGAAAATGGTGAATCTATCAGCTATCCGCGTCTGACCACTCAGAGTGGTGACAATAACTTCCGTGCCTCTGATTACTGGATGTACTCTACAGACCGTATCGACTTGCAGCGCATACAGCTTACATACGACTTTGATCAGACAATCTTCGGTGCTAACAGCTTCGTAAAGGGTCTTCAGGTCTATGTAAACGGTAGCAGCCTTCTCACCTTCTCTGGTGAGCGTGAGCTGATGGAACGTAACGTAGGTTCAGCTCCTCAGTCACGTAGCTTCACGCTTGGTGCTAAGGTTCAATTCTGATTATAGATTATAGATAAGAGATAATAGATAATAGACAAAAGTTATGAATAACATAATATCAAAAAGCAAGGTTGGGGCTGTGGTGCTTGGACTTACACTTGCCTTGGGGCTCACAAGTTGTGATGACCTCTTCGAGCCTGCTATCGAAAACCACTTAGGCTTCGAGTATATGTTTGACCATCCTGACTATGCTGATGGTGTACTCGGCAATGCCTATACCCGTCTGCCTAACGGATCGTATCCGTTCACAGAAGTGGCTACGGATGATGCTGTTTCAAACGATGCCGACAACAGCTATCGTAAGATGACTGCAGTGGACAACTGGACTTCCAGAAACAATCCCGTTGAGACTTGGCGTAACTGCCGTGCAGCCATTCAGTACATCAACCTTTTCCTCGACAACGTCGATAAGGTGAACTGGAACAATGACGAGGTTATTCGTGATATGTACCATCAGCGCTATGTCGGTGAGGCAAGAGGTCTACGTGCGCTCTTCATGTTCTACCTGCTCCGTGCTCATGGTGGATATGATAACGCAGGTAACCTGCTTGGCTTCCCCCTGATCCTTCTGCCTACAACCATCGAGTCAGACCATGCTTCATTAGAAGTACGTGCCTCATACGCTGACTGTATGAAGCAGTTGATTGAAGATGCCGAGGAAGCTGTACGCGTATTGCCTATCGACTATAAGGATACTGACAATGAAACAGAGACTGTCAACTGCTTCGGTAAGTCATATACCGTTACGAAGTCTACCTACAACCGCGTGTTGGGTACGAACTTTGACGGTCGTTTCAGTGGACGTATTGCCCGTGCCATCCTTGCTCAGGCTACGCTGATGGCTGCTTCTCCTGCATATAGTGCTGCAAGCGGTGTTACCTATACACAGGCTGCCCAGTATGCCAAGGCTGTGCTGGATCTCAATGGAGGTCTTGACGGTATTGACCCGAATGGTCTGGAGTGGTATGCAGATCCGAACATGAGCAAGCTTTCGGCTGCCGAATGTCCTAAAGAAGTCATGTGGCGTACGGAAAAGAGTGAGTCACGCTCTTTGGAGGAAGACAACTATCCTCCCTCGGTCTATGGTAAGGGTCGTGTCAACCCAACACAGAACTTTGTGGATGCATTCCCCATGGCAAACGGATATCCTATCTCGAATGCCAAGAGTGGTTACGATGCATCCAATCCATACGAAGGCCGTGATCCACGTCTTGCTATGTACGTCCTCTACAATGGTATGAAGGCAAGTTCTGATAATAAGGTGATTAACACGCAGGCTGACAATACTGAAAACCTGGATGGTCTGAACAAGGATGTATCGAAGTCAACCCGTACTGGTTATTATCTGAAGAAACTCCTCCGTGAGGACGTTAACCTGAACCCGAATAACCCCAGCAGTCAGCTCCATTATGTAGCACGTATCCGCTATACCGAGCTTTATCTGGATTATGCAGAGGCTGCCAACGAGGCTTATGGTCCGAAGGGTGGAACTGGTTATTCAGCCTACGATGTGATCAAGGCGCTCCGTGCTCGTGCTGGTATCACTAATACCGATTATCTTGACGAATGTGCTCAGAGCAAGGACGCTATGCGTGAGCTGATTCGTAACGAGCGTCGTATTGAGCTCTGCTTCGAAGGATGGCGTTTCTGGGACCTCCGTCGTTGGAAGGTTAACCTCAATGAGGAGGCTAAGGGTGTCAGCATCACGAATAGTGGTACAGGTAAGATATACACGCCAATCTCTGTTGAGACACGTAACTTTACGGGCAAGACAGTAGCAGATCAGTACTACTATGGTCCTATTCCTTACGATCAGGTGCTTAACTTCCCCTCACTCATTCAGAATGCAGGTTGGTAATAAAACAATGTAAAATTCTAAAATAATATGAACAAGAAATTGATATATTCATGTGGCATGTTGCTGGCAGGTTTGCTGCTGACAGCTTGTTCTAACGGTGACTGGGAGGACAACCTCAAAGACACCATTGACCAGGGCGGTATTAATGGGAAGATATCTGTCTACTTTGCTATGCAGGATCCCGTTCAGCCTATTATCCTCGGTAACGACGATGAGTCTGACAATACGGATCATAATAACCATCAGTTCAAACTCATGGCTACATGGGGTGGTGGCTACAGCAACAACAAGGACTGTAAGATCCGGTATGAGATAAAACCATCTCTCTTGGAGGCTGGTTCTGGTATGGAGGTTCTTCCTACTACTCATTATACGCTTGAGGATCCCAGCGTTTTGACAATTCCTGCCGGTTCAATTATCGGTGGAACTACTGTCCACTTGACAGATGCTTTCTTCAACGACCCCAAGGCTGCAACCAACCACTATGTGTTGCCTGTAAGTCTTGTGGAATCTCTGACGGGTGACTCCATCATTGAGGACAAGTCTTATCAGTTGCTTTGCGTGAAGTACATCAACCAGTACGCTGGTCTGTACTGCAAGACTGGTACAACCGTTGTAAAGGACTTGCGTACCATCACTCATAAGAACGAGGATACGCCTTTGGATGAAGTTATTTCTGTTGATATCAAAACATGTCAGGTGACATTCACTTTCCCTGTAAAAGAGTGGAAATGGAATGAAAAAGATGAGAAGTGGGAACAGGTTGACGCTACGAGAGATGCTACCTTTACGCTTGCATTCAATGGCGAAAGCACCAGTACTGTTCAGGTGCTTCAGGATGGTGTCGTAAAAGGTACTGGTTCATTCGAAGCTCGCGGTATTCAGGACTTCAGTGACTATAACCGCATGGCTGACTGTCTGAAGATTCAGTTCACTACTACTATTGTTACCAATCCTGGCGATGCAGACCACGAGAAGACATGGACTGTCAAAGGCGAGTATGTCATGTCAATGATGAGTCGTGGTGTCAAGCTTGAGTCTTGGAAGTAATTTCGTCTAATCATTTAACGAAAAAGATTAAAACTATGAAATTAAGTAAATATTTTATTCCTGCACTGCTCAGTCCACTTATGCTGGTGGGCTGTGCAGACTGGGACGATTGGAGCTACGATGTAGAGAAGCCCAATACGATTGCAGGCTATGAGTATCTCAATGACTATGCTCCGCTGAAGGAATACGTGAACCGTAGCTCGTATGCTAATTTCAAACTTGGTGCCGGCCTCGGAGAAAGTGAGTTTGAGAGTGGAACAGGTCCTTTGTTCCGTTTGGCTGCACACAACTTCGATGAGGTTGTTGCCGGCAATGCCATGAAGATGGCTTCATGCGTCAATGATAATGGCGATATGGACTTTAGTGGTGTTACATCATTCATCAAGTCCGCAGAGGAAGCCGGTGTATCGGTTTACGGTCACACCTTGGCTTGGCATGCCCAGCAGCCTGTGAAGTGGTTGAACTCTCTGTTGAAGGACAAGGAGTTGGATATCGATCCGGATGCGCTCATCGAGACACTTGTCAGTGTGAATGATTTCACCTCAATGCCCGACCAGCCCTTCCCCTATTATGCAATGGGCGTAACGCCTCCTATCGTCAATGGTGCTATGCACTATGAGTCGAATGGTAGCTGGAACCAGTTCTTTATCTTCCCTGGTGGTAATAATCAGCTGACGGAAGGTAATTACCTTGTACGCCTTTACATGGCCTCTAACGTCGAAACCGGCGGTGTGCAGCTGACCATTCAGAATGGTTGGGGTGGCGATGCTCAGAATATGACAGTTCCTGTCCCTGTTGAAGCAGGTGACCAGGTTTATGAGCTGAGTTTCCCGGGTATCACAGCAACTCCTTCTTCTGGCTACGATGTCATTTTGAAGCCTCAGACTGCCACTTGTGTTCTGGACATTAAGAAGATAGAATTCTACAAGCTCGAAAGTCCCGCTGTTGAGGTTGAGGAGGAAGTTAACTTCTACACCTACGAGGACAAGGCCGATGGTCCCTTCCCGCACTATCAGATGGGTTGTGCACCTCCCATCGTCAACGGTGCCCTGCACTTCGTGCCTACAGGTGCCTGGTCACAGTTCTTCGTCGTGCCTGGTGGCAACAACGAGTTGGGTGAGGGTGATTACATATTCTATGTCGATATGGCTGCCGACAAGGCTGCCTCTGGCGTACAGCTCACCGTGCAGAACGGCTGGGGCGGTGACGCACAGAACTTTACTGCAGCCATCCCCGTCGAGGCAGGACGTCATACCTACGCTCTGAAATTCCCCGGTCTTACGGGCAGCCCCAGCAAGAACTACGACGTGATTCTGAAGCCGCAGACTGCTGATGCCGTGCTCGACTTCTACTCTCTCAGAGTTAACATCGTGAAGAAGCTCAACTCTATACCTCTGACTCCCGAGGAGAAGAAGGACACCTTGACATGGGCTATGGACCGTTGGATTAAGGGTATGATGGAAGCCTGTGACGGTAAGGTGAAGGCTTGGGACGTTGTCAACGAGGCCATCTCTGGTGGCAATCCCGACAGCGAGGGTGTTTATGCCCTGCAGCATGCTCCCGAGGGCGGCAGTGATACCGACTTCTTCTGGCAGGACTACCTGGGTGACATCGACTACGTTCGCACTGCCGTACGTCTGGCCCGTCAGTATGGTCCTGAGGGCGTTAAGCTGTTCATCAACGACTACAACCTGGAGAGTGACTGGGATAGCAATGGTAAGCTGAAGAGCCTCATTGCTTGGATTAAGCGTTGGGAGGCCGACGGTACTACCAAGATTGACGGTATCGGCTCTCAGATGCACATCTCCTGCTATGCCAACGCTTCTACTCAGGAAAACAAGAAGAAGGCTATTGAGAACATGTTCAAGCTCATGGCTGCCTCTGGCAAACTGGTTCGTGTCAGCGAGCTTGATATGGGCTATGTCGATGCAGCAGGCAACTCTGTGATGACTACTGACATGACCGAGGAACAGCATCATCAGATGGCTGACCTCTACAACTGGATTGTCAAGAAGTACTTTGAGTTGATTCCCGCTAATCAGCAGTGGGGCATCTGCCAATGGTGTGTTACCGACGCTCCTTCCAACAGTGGTTGGCGCAAGGGTGAGCCCGTTGGACTCTGGACTTTGGATTACACCCGCAAGCACACCTACGCAGGCTTTGCAGACGGTCTTGCCGGTAAATAAGGCATTACCCCAAGGGTAATTTTTAGAACTTTACATGTGGAAGTCCCGTGCTCGTGAGAGTGCGGGACTTTTTTAAGTCTCGAACTTGTTCGTCAGCAAAATTTTCAATTTTCAATTTTCAATTTTCAATTTATTTCGTACCTTTGCAGTCAGAAATGAAGGATGTAATCAAGCGTTATATAACTAAGGTTGCACTGACAACGCTTTTTGGGTTGGCTGTGTTTTGTTTCTGGATGTTTGTGCGTCCTGCATTAGTGGTTGAGCGAGAGGCTATCCAGTTATTTCTTTGGAACAGTGACTATCTGATGAGCCGTATCATCATCCCAGGAGGCTTGGCGCGCTATGTGGCAGAGTTCTTAGTTCAGTACTTTATGTCAGAAGCTGCTGGTGCCTGCGTGATTGCCGTATTGCTCGTTTTGTTGCAGCGTTGTATGTGGGTACTTCTGCGTCGTTGCCTTCCTGCTGTCAAAGAGAAGGTTTTGTCTGCGTTTTCTTTTCTTCCGTCCGTAGCATTATGGTATCTACTATGCGACATGGATACGTCGATGACGCTTCTTGTAGCAGTCTTGCTGACACTGTTGTTGCTGCTGCTACTGCCGTCGAAGAGAAATGCCAGTCTGCTGAGTTCATTTGTTCTCGTTCCGGTAGGCTATTGGATAGTTGGGCCGATGGTTTCTCTTATTGCCGTTTTTCATCTGCGATGGCTAAGGTTGCCTGCCAAGAAAGTCCGGGTATGGACGGAATCCGTGGCGATGATGCTTTTATTGGTGGCATGTGTTGTTGTCAGCTCTTATTTCGTACCGTATTCTTTGTCGAATATGGCCAAGGGCATCGACTATTTCTCCATTCAGCGTGGCAAGATAGGTACGCTCGAGATGATGGAATACGACTACCTTCAGCGAAAAAAGGCCTGGGAAATGATTGTCGGGAAGGCCGCCAAGGAAGAGCCCCATTCGAGGTCATGCGTGAATGTCGTCTGTTTGGCCAAATACTATCAGGGGCTGATGAGCCCTGACGCTTTGAGAGAGAGCCTGCGTGAGCCGTATAAGTCGCTGACCAGTGCCACTTCTGCCATGATGATGAGCGACATCTTCTTCCAGATGGGTTTCGTAAACTTTTCACAACGGGCTGTTTTCGAGGCCATGGAGAGTGCGTCGAATTACAACAAGAGCGGCAGGGCGCTCTGCCGTCTGACGGAGACAGCCCTTGTGACGGGACAGTACGAAGTGGCACTGAAGTATATCTCTCTATTGGAGGAAACGCTCTTCTACAGAAGGTGGGCCATGTATATGCGTCAGTTTGTGGACCACCCGGAGTCGATCAAGGACCATCCTAAGTATGGACCATTACAAAAGATATACAGTGAGACGGAAGATGGTATGTTTATTTGAGAAGAGGAGGAGAGATAATGAATAGAATACTCGCTCATATAGGATGTTTGTTGTTGCCGGCATTGCTAATGATTTCTTGCAGCTCACGTCCTGAGCATGTACAGGCTGTTGACCAGTTGCCGGTAATCAGTCCAGACTATATCGGAGTGACGGTGCCTGTTGGCATTGCTCCGCTGAATTTCTCGATGTCCGATGATGCTTTTACGGATGTTGATGTGGAGGTTAAGGGAAGGAAAGGCGGCTCGTTGCATACCAATGGTTCCTTTGCAGACTTTGACATTGACGAGTGGCATCGGTTGTTAGAAGAAAACAAAGGAAGCCAACTGGTTGTCTCCGTATGTGCGCAAAAGGACGGGCAGTGGTATCAGTTTCGGGATTTTACCATTGATGTCAGTCCTTATCCGCTGGAAGAGTGGGGCATTACCTATCGTCGCATCGCTCCCAGTTACATGCTGTACAGCGACATGGGTATCTATGAGCGCCGACTTTCTGACTTCAAGGAAAAGGCCTTGCTGTTGAATTCGCAGATTCATGGCAATTGCATCAACTGCCATACTCCAAACCGCACGAATCCTGACCAGTATGTGTTTCATGTCAGGGGGGAGAATGGCTGCACGGTACTCCATAGCCGGGGAAAGACTGAGAAGCTGCCGGCAAGAAACGACACCCTGGGAGGTTCGATGGTTTATCCCTACTGGCATCCTGGCGGTCGCTTCTGTGCCTTCTCCACCAACAAGACGGCTCAGATGTTCCATTTGGGAAATAATAAGCGGATAGAAGTGTACGACACCTCTTCCGATGTGTTTGTCTATGATGTCCAGAACCATGTTGCCCTTCTGGACACGCTCCTGATGAAAAAAGACTGGGCAGAGAATACGCCTGTATTCTCCCCCGACGGTAAATCTCTATATTTTACCACAACCCCGTGCAGGAATTATCCTGATGATTACGACAAAGTAAAGTATAGCCTCTGTCGGGTAGCCTTTGACGGGGCGACAGGAAAAATAGGGGAGCAGGTTGACACCCTTGTCAGCGCAGATGTTACAGGCAAGAGTGTTACATGGCCCCGTCCATCCTACGATGGCCGGTACCTAATGTTTACCCTGCTGGACTATGGCTATTTCTCCGTGTGGCATCCCGAGGCTGATTTGTACCTGCTTGACTTGAAGACTGGAGCGTTCATGGCTATGGATGAGGTGAATAGCCAGCGCTCGGAGAGTTTTCACAACTGGAGTGACAATAGTCGCTGGTTCCTCTTTACCAGCCGCAGGGATGACGGGTTATATACCCGTATCTATCTGTCGTCCATCGATGACAAAGGTCATGCCACGAAGCCTTTCCTCTTGCCTCAACGTGATCCGAAGAACTACTATCGTCGGTTGCTGTATTCTTACAACACCCCAGATTTTTCCCTACATCCTCTGGACTTTTGAGGGACATTTGAAAAAAAAGACTGACGGCAAAATTTCCGTCAGTCTTTTTATTAAATAAAATGTGTGACATTTTTTACTTGTTCTTCAGCAGTTTGCGCCTCTGACCGATAAAGATGAAGACATCACCATTTGCACGTTGCTCCTCATCTTCTCATGCACCACACCGCAGAGAGAACTGCCCCTGCAAAGGTACTACTATACTACAACTGCTACAACGTGTATTTCAACGGATGCTTACCGAACAACGTCGGGCCTTTAAAAATGTTATAATATAAGGCAGTTACCTAAATTACTGCTTCAGTGTTACTGTTGCTGTGGTTTTTGCTTGCTGTCCCATAGTCTCTTGAGTTTCCTCGTTCTTGATGGTCTTAACCCATCCGTCGTCCTGAAGTTCGTAAGTTGCAGTGCCCTTCATATCAATCTTTATCATTCCGCTTGCCATCACAGCGTCGATGTTCTTTTTAATCATTTCGGCCTGATCAGGTGCCATCTTTTCCACCTGTGCAATTATGAGCTGCTTCATCTCGTCGTTGCTCATGTTCATTGATGAGTTGGTGGTGATGTTCTTTCCGTTGACGAAGAACATGCGCTTCATCTTGATGCCAGCCACGTTGACGTATTCGTCCTGAGCTCCAGTCATCACTGTCATGCCGTTGAGAGCCAGCGGGCTTGTTGATGTAAGCATGCTTTTTACAATGTTGTCTTCTGTGGCGCTTTCTACAACCTGCTGTTTCAGCATGTCTTTCGACATCATCTGTGTTATCTGCGGAACGGTCTCTATCAGTTTGTCGATGAGCTTGTCGGCCATCTCGTTAACTTTTACCTTCACTTCGTCATAGTTCAGAATTTTCTGTACTTTACCGTCTTTGTCGGTTGCGAAGCGCACGGAGAGATTCTTCATGACCTCCTCGCTGAGGCCCATTATCTGGCCAACGATGTTGTCGGCTTTTGCATCCGACGAGAAAGTGGTAGTGCTTACCTCGATGATGTATCCGTCAGCGTTGGCTTCGGTTACTTTGTACTTTGTGTCGGAAATGATTTTGACGTCTTCCTGCCCAGGAACGCTTGTTAATACTTCAGAGGTGTAGGTGCGCTCAAGGCCCTTTTGCATCTTGGGTGCAACTTTCAGTTGTGCATTTGCAGTCAGAGCTGCTACCAGCATGATGCTGGCCATAATGATTTTTTTCATTGCCTTTTTAAGTTTAATGTTTTGTTGTCTATTGTTTTTTGTTTAAAATCATATTCACGTTTGTGAGTTTAAGTTTTGCCGTCTGTTCGTCAATAACCTGTCCAGCCTTGTCGTAAACAAAGGTGCAGTCGCTGATGTCGATGTCGTGTACGCAGTTTTCTCCAGGCAGTCCTGCGGCTTTGATGGCTGTCTGAGTGCCTCGGCATGTTATGCGGCTGATGTGTATGTCTTGGAAGTCAGGAGTCCACTGGCGCTGCTCTGCGGTAAACTGCTTCATGTAGTTCTTCTTGGTGTATTCGTCGGCCGTTTCGCCAGGAGCCTTGTCGGCATAGTCGCACTGGAACACAATTGCCTCGTGGGCGATGCCTGACATTATGATATCGCTGATGAACATCAGCTCTGTCTTGCCTCCGCGACCTATGCCGCTCTTGAAGCGCAGACCAGTATCGGTCTCGGTGAAGGTGTTGTGTCGTACTACGAAGCGACGCATGCCGCTGCTGGTATTGCTGCCCAGCACAAAGCCGCCGTGAGCGTGGCGTACGATGTTGTCCTCGACAATGATGTCTTCGTTGCCGCTGATAAGTCCTGCCTTTGGCGGGTCGCTCTTGAAACACAGTCCGTCGTCACCCACATCTACGTTGTTTCTTACGATAAGTACTCTGTGGCAATCAGTTACGTCGAGTCCGTCGCCGTTCTGGGCATTCCACGGGCAGCGTATCTTGATGCCATCGACGATGAGGTTGGTGCAGTAGTACGGGTGTACGTGGAAGCGTGGTGAGTTCTGCACGGTGATATCTTGTATAAGTACGTTCTGGCAGTTCCACAGCCGAATCAGGTCGGCGCGCATGCGCTCCTGTTTTGTAGCGCTCTCGGCGATGTCGGGCCATCCGCTCTTCAGTTGCCATGGGAACCACATTGTGCCGTCTTTCGACAGTTGTCCGCCGCGTTCGGTGTGTTGCTTCCACTCTACATCGCTCAACTTGTTGCGCTTCACATAGTACCAGTCGCTGCCGTTTCCGTCGATAATGCCTTCGCCTGTGATGGCGATGTCGTGGCAGTTCTCTGCTCTGATGCCCGACAGGCAGCGGCCGTTAGGCTTTTCCGGATTAATGAATAGACTCTTGTCGGGCGACATGCTTACTATGGCATTGCGCTCAACGTGGAGCTCTATGCAACTTTCGAGTTTAATCGGTCCAGTCAGCCATATTCCTTCAGGCACGGTGAGCCGTCCGCCACCCATCTCGGCGAGTTTGCTGATGCCTCGTGCGAAAGCCTCGGTATTCAGTGTCACACCGTCCCCAACGCCTCCTACGTCTTTCAGATTAACTTCGTTTTCAGGGATGACGGGCTTTTTGACAGGTGCAATCTCTACTGGCAGTTTAGAATAGTATTTGGCGTATTTTTTATCTGGTTCGTCTTTCTTCTTCATTGCTGCCTCGCGAGCTTCGAAGGCCTGCAACTTATCCATATAGTATTTGCGAAGGTCGCTCCATTTGTAATATGGATATTTATAAGCCTTGACAGGCAACGATACCTCACGCTCGTTCAGTAGCGCCTTGACGAGTATGTCGTCGGAGGCTGGAGTCTGGGGCTTGGAATTTTGATTTTTCCGATAGAATATCAGTTGGATATTGCATGCCATAGGGAATATGCGATAGTTGCGCCATACCTCGTCGAGCCTGTCCAGATTGCTGACGCTTGCTCCACATGTGCCGAGTTCTAGCAGGCAGGCCAGAGGCAGCACGCAGACCTCATGTCCGAATCGCAGTGTGGCTTGAGTCTGGCTGACAGTGTCGGCCGTCTCAATAATGTTGTATAACAGGTTTTTCTGTGAGAAAGGCATTATTCCGTCAGTCATAGGCGAGGCTCCATAGTCGATGTACCATCCCTTGTTGCGCATCTGCCATTGCTCGTAAATCTCGTCTTCTGTGAACAGTGGGTAGAGGTCGCAGCCATACTCATGGCTCTGCATGTTGGTAGTCACTTCAAACAGGTTGTTCATCAGTGGCCAAGCCTTGATATTGCTTTTAACCCATTCCTGGTCGTTAAACAGCACACCCATCAGTCGGTTGGGATCAAGATTGTCGCTCATAGAGTGACGTATCTCGCGCCCGCGCCGTCCCATGCTTTCCACCAGTCCTGAGCGTGGCTGGTTGAGATAGTACTGTAAACCACGACTGACATCGTTGTGAATGCGTGCCGTAGGGTTGGCGGCTGCCAGTTCTTCACATTCAGCCATCATTGACAGGATACAGCGCTCAACATTTGTTGACCGTGCGTCTATCATGACATTCTTGTGCTTGAAAATCTCTGGGAAATTTTGTGCCATGCGGCGTCCGATGCCGTGGTGCTGCCGTTCGCCTACAGTAGTCAGGTCGCCCAGTCGTGGCTGCGCTCCTGCATGTTGTCTGTTGAGCATGGGAAAGTTGGCAACAGGCATGCTTACAAACTCTTCAAGCAGTTGCAGCACCTCCTCGCCCTTGGCAGTCAGTTTGCCTGCTTCACAAGCCTTGCGCAGAGGCTGTACCACACTGGTGTAACTGCTTTCGCTGATGAGCCATCGCGAGCCGTGGCGTCCGTAGTGCGACATGTAGTATGGTGTGTATCCTTTGGGGGCTGGTGTCAGTTTCTCTTTTGGTAGTTTATCGTAGTCCAGGTAGTTGCTGCCTGCCAGATATTTGTTTGCTTTGATTTCTTCGCGTGCCGTCTGTCCTGCTGCTGCCAAGGTGATGATGGCAACCGTTAGTGTGATGCAGAGGCGTTTGAGACTGTTTTTCATATTATTCATTGTTAGTGTTAGTTGTTATAGTTCGCCGAGATTTACGTATCCGTTCATTACTGCATAGACGATGATGTCGGCCATCGAGCGTGCTTGCAGTTTCTTTGAAATATTCTTGCGGTGAGTGATGACGGTTGTAATGCCTATATTCAGCCGGTCGGCAATCTCCTTGTTTATAAGCCCTTTGGTGAGTAGGATTGTTACCTCTATCTCGCGTGGTGTCAGCAGTGCTGAGTTTTCGCTGTTTTTGTGAGGACTCTTGTCTGAGCCTGGATGCCCCTTCTGGTGTAGTGCCAATATTGATTTTACCACCATCTTCTCACTCTGGCAAACGTTGAGCGTTGGAACTCCCTGTATCTCCATTTCGCCATTAACGAGTACTATTGTGAGTTGGGTTAGTGACCTGAAGAATGATGCGTTTTCGAAATATATGCGCGATGCCACAAAATAGTGTACGAAATGCTCTTCAGCCACTTTCAGTTCGCTGAAGGTTACAAAAATCCTGGTTTCTACCATTGGCATCATATTCTTCAGTATATGCTGAAGTCCCAGTGCCGACAATATGTTAGAATCCACGATGGCTATGGAGATAACCGGTCGTTTGCTGTCCATACTATGTAAATATCCGCTGCAAAGTTACTTTAAGTTTGCGAAAAGTCGAGAGAAATAAAGATAAAAAAGCATAAAGTACACTAAAAAAAAGCCCTGCAGAGCCGTTCACGTCAGAGGTGACGTACTCCACAGGGCATTCCTATAGGGTATAGGTGTGTTATACCAGATGCTCGATAAGGTCGGCTCGTTCGCCTGGGAGCATATCGATAACAGGTATTTCAATCATTGTGTAGCATGCAGGCTGGAGGCGCATTGAGGCGCGTGCCACGTTGACCAGCACCTGACCTGTAAGAGCGGGGTTGTTGATCTGCATGTTGAACTCCAGGCGCTGGTTCTGTGTCTGTCCGCTGACGCCCTTGCGAACGAGGTTTACGCCGTGTCCCATATCGCGCACGTCGTCGACGCTCTCCACCTGGAATACGTGAGTCTCGTCGCTGGCAAAATAGGGGTCGGCCTTGATATCCTTCGTTACCTGCTCCAGTGTGTAGCCGTCTTCCAGCTCAACATATACCATGCGGCGATGTATGCCTTCGCCCAATGGGATGGTCATTGAGAGGGCGTTCTTCACACCAGCCTTTGAGCGCACGCAAACCGAGTGTCCCATCGACATGCCTGGTCCGAAGTTGGTGTAACTCAGTCCTTTAGGTGCGAGGCTCTGCATCAGTGTGCGCACGATGGAGTCGGAACCTGGGTCCCATCCGGCAGCGATGACGCTGACTGTGCCCGTCTGCTTGTTGATCTCCATCAGACGGTCGCGGTATCCGCGGATGTTGGTATGGATGTCGAATGAATCTACGGTATTGATGCCCAGAGGAAGAATCTGCTTGGCATATTCCTCGCACGAACGTGTGGGGGTGGCCAAAATGGCGACATCGACATCCTTCAGTTCTTTGATATCCTTAACAACCTCGTACTGAGCGAGTTCTGCGGGCTTATCGGCAGCCCCGTTTCTGCGTACTACACCTGCAATCTCGAAGTCGGGAGCGGCTTCGAGAGCCTGAATGGTGTACTTTCCAATGTTGCCGTAACCAACTACGGCGGCTCTGATTTTCTTCATTTCCTTATTTAGTTTGTTTGGTTTTGTCTGATTTCGGTTGCAAAAGTACATCTTTTTCTTGAAATACGTAACTAATTGGCAGAATATTTTTCGATAAACCTACAATTTGTTATCTTGAACTATCTTTTGAGGCTTGAATACAATAAAATGGCGGCCTGTTTCGTTTAATTAGATGTATTAATACATACTAATAATAAATATGATAGAATATATCAAGGGTGAGTTGACAGAACTTACCCCCGCATTGGCTACGGTAGAAGCCGCCGGTGTGGGCTATGGACTGAATATTTCGCTGACGACCTATTCGGCCATCCAGGGGAAGAAAGACGTGAAACTGTATGTCTATGAGGCTATCCGCGAAGATGCCTACGTGCTGTATGGCTTTGTGTCGAAGAAGGAGCGCGAGATGTTTGAGTTGCTTATTACCGTCAGTGGTGTGGGCACCAATACTGCCCGCATGATGCTGTCGTCGATGAGTGTCAGCGAGCTGTGTGGCGCTATCTCTCGTGGCGACGAGCGGCTTATTAAGGGCATCAAGGGCATAGGCAAGATGACTGCTCAGCGAATTATAGTCGATCTCAGAGACAAGATAGTGGCGCTGGGTATTGCCGACGAGATTCCTGCCAGCGGTTCTGTTTCTATGCCTGTCAACTCTGCAGTCAAGGATGAGGCCGTCAGTGCACTGACCATGCTGGGCTTCTCGCCTGCTCCCACTCAGAAGGTGGTGCTGGCCATACTGCAAGAGCAGCCCGACCTGCCTGTTGAGCAAGTGGTGAAACTGGCATTGAAACAAATAAAGTAAGAGGCAAAAGTGAATATTGAAAAATTTGCTACCACACGGTGGAGGCGCATAGTAGTCGTAGTACTGCTTGTCGCGTTGCCGTTGATGCTGTCATTAGGAATGGCGGCGGCAAATTCTTCACTCTTCACTCTTCACTTTTCACACCCAGAGGATAACGATACGATACAACCTGCGCGATGGAAGATTCAGAAGACGGCACCTGTTGAGGTTGCCGACCTGGACTCCTCGGCTCTCGACCTGCGGTTGCCTGAGAACATAAAGCAGCAGGTGGAATACGACGACTCGCTCAATGTTTATAGGATAGGTTCGAAGATGGGCGACTCGTATCTTAACACACCTATCCTGATGACTCCAGAGGAGTATAATGCTTGGAGCGAACGCAGGGAGCGCGAACTATTCTTCAGACAGAAGGACGCAGAAAATGTCTCAACGCAGGGCAAGGAGAAATTCTCGTTTGCCGATATGCATTTCGACCTTGGACCAGCAGAGAAGATTTTCGGTCCTGGCGGTGTTAGGATAAAGACCCAGGGAACAGCAGAGCTCAAGCTTGGCGCCACTCTGAAGAACATCGACAATCCTTCGCTGCCTGAGCGTAACCGCAAGACTACTGCTGTGGATTTCGACGAGAAGATAAACCTGAACGTTACTGGTAAGGTGGGCGATAAGATTAACATGAGCCTGAACTACAATACCGATGCCACCTTCGACTTCGATACCAAGAACCTGAAATTGCGCTACGAGGGTAAGGAGGATGAAATCATCAAACTGGTAGAGGCCGGCAATGTGACATTCCCGTCGAACAACTCTCTGGTAAGGGGCGCTTCGTCGCTGTTTGGTATTCGTACCGATTTGCAGTTTGGTAAACTTAAACTGCAGACGGTGCTCTCGCGCAAGAACTCCACGTCGAAGAGCGTCTCGTCGAAAGGCGGCACACAGTTGACACCATTCGAACTGAACATAGCCAACTATGAGGAAAACCGTCACTTCTTCCTTGCACGATACTTCCGCGAGCACTACGACGGAGCTATGCAGCAGTTGCCCAACCTGCTGACGGGCATCGACATCACACGCATTGAGGTGTGGGTCACCAATAAGTCGGGAACCACATCTAACACTCGTAACGTCATTGCACTGCCCGATCTCGGCGAGAGCGAGTCGGAACTGTGGGGTGGGGGAGGCACCCAGTCGAAGTTGCCCAGCAACGATGCCAACAGCGAGTATGAAGAGATGACGACAACCTATTCTGCAGCGCGCGACATCGACCAGGCATCTACTGTGCTGGCTAGTTTCAGCGGAGGTCAGGACTACGAGAAACTGGCTGCGGCACGCCTGCTCAACTCATCGGAGTACACACTGAACTCAGCCTTGGGATATATCTCGCTGAAGACAGCCTTGCAGACCGACCAGGTGCTGGCTGTGGCTTTCCAGTTTACTTACGGAGGCCGTACATATCAGGTGGGAGAATTTGCCTCCGACCATACCAAAGCCAGCGATGCACTCTTCGTTAAGTCCCTGAAGAACACGTCGAATAATCCCCAGCAGGCCAACTGGCCTCTGATGATGAAGAACGTTTACTATCTGGCATCCAATGTAGAGAAGCAGAAATTCCGTCTCGACATCAAGTTCCAAAGCGATACGGCAGGTGTCTATCTCACATATATACCAGAGCCGCAGACTAAAGACGAGACGCTGTTGCGCGGATTGGGCTGCGACCGTCTGGACAACAACAACAAGCCATATCCCAATGGCTATTTCGACTTTGTGGAGGGATATACCGTATCCAACGGCCGCGTCTTCCTGCCTGCTGCAGAGCCCTTCGGCTCTAAACTCAGGAGTTTTCTTGTGCGCAAGATGCATCCTACGACGGAAGAAGACTACCGCACTATCGAGAAATATGTCTTCCAGCAGTTGTATGATACCACTCGGACTGCAGCCAAGCAGATGACCGACAAAAACAAATACCTGTTGGTGGGACAGTTCAAGGGAACCTCGGCCAACGTCATCTCGCTGGGAGCATACAATGTGCCGCAGGGGTCGGTGGTGGTTACTGCTGGTGGCGTGACGCTGACCGAGGGCTCCGACTATAGTGTGGATTACTCTGCTGGTGAGGTTACCATACTTAACCAGAGCATTATCGACGCAGGCACCAATGTCAATGTATCGCTGGAATCGAATACTGAATATGGCATGCAGCGCAAGACTATGGTGGGAGTGAACTGGGAGTATGAGTTCTCGAAGAATTTCCAGATAGGAGGTACCCTGCAACACCTCTCGGAGCAGGCTCTGACGTCGAAGGTCACTATGGGCTCCGAGCCGCTGAAGAACACCCTGTGGGGTGTCAACCTCAACTGGAAGACGGAGAGCCAGTGGCTTACCCGTATGCTCGACAAACTGCCCCTGCTGCATTGTACCCAGCCATCACAGATATCTTTCACAGGAGAGTTTGCACATCTTATAGCAGGCACAGCCAGTGGCACGCAGGACAATGCCTCGTATATCGACGACTTTGAAAATTCCACCAACGGAATCAGCGTCATCGAACCCAAGTCGTGGGTAATATCTAGTGTGCCCACGATGTTCTCCGAACATGCCGACAAGGACTCCGTGTCGAGCGGATTCAACCGCGCCCTGCTGTCGTGGTACACTATCGACCCGCTGTTCACATACCGCTCCAGCAGCCTCACTCCAAGCCATATCAAGAGCGATCTTGACCAACTCTCAAATCACTATGTGAGAGCAGTATATGTCAGCGAACTGTATCCCAACCGCGACCAGTCAACATACAGTGGAGCCACCTCTACGCTGCCCATCCTCAACCTGGCGTACTATCCGCAGGAGCGAGGACCGTATAATCTCTCTACCGACATCAACTTCGACGGCACGCTCAACGATCCTATGAGGAAGTGGGGAGGTATGATGCGCAAACTCGATACCAACGACTTTGAGGCTGCCAATGTGGAATACCTCGAATTCTGGATGCTCGACCCGTTCATCTACTCCTCGCAGCAGCCCGATGCTGCCGACTATGGAGGCGACATGTATATCAATCTCGGCGAGGTGAGCGAGGACATACTGCGCGACGGCAAGAAATTCTATGAGAGCGGTATGCCCGTTGACGGCACCAGTACCTTCTCGCGCACATCATGGGGTAAGATACCTGTCCAGGCAACACAGACTTACGCCTTTGCCACCACCAGTGGTTCGCGAGCCAAGCAGGATGTGGGACTTAACGGACTGACAGATGAAGAAGAGCGCAGCTGGCCGGCATACCAGAACTTCCTGAACGGCATCACCGTCAACGACAGTCTGCGGGCGGCATGGAATCAAGACCCTGCCAACGACAACTATCACTACTTCCGCGGCAGCGACTTAGACCAGCGCCGTGCCAGCATTCTTGAGCGCTACAAGCGTATCAACATGCCGCAGGGCAACTCGCCCGACAACGACCAGCAGACCGAGGGCTACGATACGTCATACAAGACATATCCTGATGTGGAAGACATCAACCAAGACTATACCCTCAACGAGTATGAGCGCTACTATCAGTATCATGTCAGCATACGTCCTGAGGACATGAAACTGGGATACAACCACATCACCGATGTGCGAGAATATACAGCATCACTGCGCAACGGCAAGAAAGAGACCGTCAAGTGGTATAAGTTCCGCATTCCCCTGTCGCAGTATGATGAGCGCGTGGGAGGAATAAGCGATTTCTCTAGCATCCGCTTCATGCGAATGTTCCTCACTGAGTTCCAGAAGCCTATCGTGCTGAGATTCGGATCGCTCGACCTGGTACGAGGCGAGTGGCGACTGTATGACCAGCAGCTCACAGGCACGTCGAACAGCGGCACCGTAGAGGTCAGCACCGTCAACATCGAAGAAAACAATGAGCGCCGCCCTGTCAACTACGTCATGCCTCCAGGCATCTCGCGAGTCACCGACCCCTCGCAGCCGCAGCTTACTGAGGCCAACGAGCAGGCTCTGTGCCTGATGGTGCGCCACCTTGCTCAGGGAGAGTCGAAGGCAATATACCGCACATCCACACTCGACCTTCGACAGTACAAGCACATGCAGATGTTTGTGCATGCCAACCATCTGCTTGACGATGATACAGCACTGCAGGACGACCAGCTTGCCGTGTTCGTTCGACTGGGCAGCGACTACCGCAATAACTACTATGAGTATCAGATTCCCCTGAAACTTACTCCCGATCGCAACGACTATAATAAGTATAATATGGACGACTGTCGTGCCGTATGGCCAGAGGACAACATGGTGGATATCGACCTGAGAGTCTTCACAGCCCTGAAGAAAGCACGCAACAAGGCACGCGGACAGGGGCAGGCCAGCTTTACATCAGAGTATTCAGAGTACGACCCTGACCACATGAACAACCGTGTGGCCGTGATGGGTAATCCCACGCTTGGCGAGGTGAAGACCCTCATGATAGGCGTGCGCAACCTGGCAGGCAGCGTGAAGTCGGGCGAGGTCTGGGTGAACGAGCTGCGCTTGCAGGAAGTCAACAACAGCGGCGGCTGGGCAGCCTCAGGCACGTTCAATGTCCAGTTGTCTGACGTTGGTCGTGTTGACGTCACAGGAAAAGTCATCACCGAGGGCTTCGGCGGACTGGAGGAAGGTGTGGCAACACGCACCACCGACAACTACCGAGCCTATTCAGTAAACACCAATTTCGAATTAGGCAAGCTCTTCCCTGACAAGATGAAGGTTACGGCACCGCTTTACTACTCGGTGACGCAGGAGACTACCCGTCCCAAGTACAATCCTCTCGATACTGATATGGATCTCGACGATGCACTGGAGTCGGCCTTCGACCGCAATGAGCGCGACAGCATAGAGAATATAGCAGTTAAGAAGAGCAAGACCACCAACTTCTCGCTCAGCAATGTGCGCTTTGGCATCAAGACCAAGCGCCATCCTATGCCCTACGACCCTACCAACTTCTCGTTCTCATACAGCCATCGCCACACACAGAATTCAGGAGAGACCACAGTCTATGAGCGCGACGACGAGTGGCGCGGAGCCTTCAACTATTCCTACACTCCCGTTTACAAGGCGTGGGAGCCTTTCAAGAAGTCGAAGTCAAAGTCGAAGTGGATGCAGCTGCCTAAGGCTTTCGGACTGAACTACCTGCCGCAGAATATCACATTCAATACCGAGCTGCAACGCTCTTACTACGAATTGCAGGAGCGCGACATGGACGACCTCGGTGGTGCGCAGCTGCCGGCTACGTGGAGTTCAACATTCCTTTGGAACCGTGACTTTACTTTGCGCTGGGACCTCACCAAGAATCTGCACATGAACTTCCAGTCGGGCACACAGGCAGAGATAGAAGAGCCCTACAGCGACAAGCCCATCAACAAAGACCTCTATCCCGATCGCTACAGTGCATGGAAGGATTCAGTGTGGCAGAGCATCAAGCATTTCGGCTCGCCGCTCAACTATCGCCAGACGTTTACCGCAAGCTATCAGCTGCCTCTCAACAAGTTGCCCATACTCGACTGGATAACGGCAGATGCCAACTATACGGCAACGTACAACTGGGTTAGGGGCACTGAGACAGAAGACGGTCTCGACCTGGGAAATACCATCTCCAACAATCGCCAGCTGACGGTCAATGGCAACTTGAACATGGAGACACTCTATAATCATTTCCCATTCCTGAAGAAGACCAACGAAAGATTCAAGAAAGCCATACCGAAGTCGAAACCCAAGGCGAAGACCAAGACCAACGACGGGAAAGACGGCGACAATAAGGGTGACAAGAAAGACGACAAAGCCCTGCCGAAGAATAAGAATGCCTATCAGAAGGAGGTTACTCTGCGCCCAGACACTACCCTCAACCTTGTTCACAACAAGAGGAGCAAGCGCATCATCGTGTCTGCAAAGACGAAGGACGGCAAGAGCTACCCGATAAAATACAAGATTGTTGACCAGAATACTATCCGCATAAAGAATCGCGACAGCATCACGGTTAAGGTGAGCGTGACGGCCAAGCCCCCCACAGACAACCAATGGTGGTACAAGCCTGCACAGAGCGTGGCCCGACTGCTGATGATGACGCGAACCATAGGACTTTCATACCGCAACCAGTATGCTATGTCGCTGCCAGGATTCATGCCGAAGGTGGGCGATGCCTTCGGACAGCGCACGGGTGGAGTGATGGCTCCAGGCCTGGACTTTGCCTTCGGACTCGCCGACGACTCGTTCATCGATAAGGCTTCGCGCAACGGATGGCTTAGCGACAGCGTGTCTTCGCCAGCAGCCACCAATGCCTCTACCGACCTTCAGCTGAGGGCAACCCTTGAGCCGGCTCGCGACCTGAAGATAGACCTTAACGCCTCGCGCACAGAAACCAAGGCACGCCGCATACAGCACCTCTTCGGCACTACCAGCCAAAGCGGCTCGTTCACTATGACCACCATATCCCTGTCGTCGGCTCTCGAATCGATGGGTGATGCCAACTCAGGCTATCAGTCGAAGGTCTTCGAGAAGTTCTGCCGCTCGCTGTCCGACTATCAAGCACGTGCCGAGCAGCACTATGGAGGTGCCGTAGAGCAGTATAGCGCAGCAGTCATGATACCTGCATTCATCAACAGCTATACAGGCAGCGGTGGTGGGTCGCTCGATATCTTCCCTGCGCTCACACGCCTGCTGCCTAACTGGACGGTGCGCTATTCCGGACTGTCTAAGTTGAAGTGGTTTAGCGAGCACTTCAAGTCGGTCAACCTCAACCACTCTTATAAGAGCATATTCTCAATAGGCTCATATACCAGCGGCACTGAGACAGAATCCATACTGGGCTGGAATGTGCCTACTGTGAGCATCAACGAGACGTTTGCGCCCCTGTTCGGCGTTGATGTTACCCTGCAGAACAACCTCACCGTCAAGGCAGAATACCGCCGCACGCGCACCCTGTCGCTCTCAATGACCAGTGTCCAGATAAACGAAGGACGAAGCAACGACTGGGTTGTCGGACTGGGCTACAAGATCAGCGATTTCCGTCTCTTCGGCGGTGGTACCAACCGCAAGATAAAGAAAGCTCAAGGCGGCAAAAAGAATAATGACAACGACAACGCCAGCAACAACAAGTCAAATTCCAGGAAGACGGGAGTAAATCATGACCTCAACCTGCGTCTCGACCTGTCGTTGCGCGACCAGGCTGCCATCACTCGCGATATCGCCACAATGACGTCGGCTGCCAGCAGTGGTAATACGGCACTCAAACTGTCGTTCATGGCCGACTATACCTTGTCGCGCCTGCTTACTTTGTCGTTCTATTATGACCGTCAGACAAATACCCCTCTGTTGTCATCCAGCAGTTATCCCACCACTACACGCGACTTCGGCCTGAGTATGAAATTCTCGCTGACCAGATAATACCAAGCTCAGGTCGTATTCCAAAGTGTAGCCGCCGACATCACATCCTAACTGACATCGGCGGCTAATCCACTTGGTATTACTAAAACTACCTAACGAAACGGCAAAACGGCAGAACGGCAGGGAGCACACTGGGGACGAAAGGGGCGAAAAGGGACATAGAGGCAGACTGCTGACGAGAACGGAGCAATCTCACAGATAGAAATAATGAATCTATGGGATTGAAGTAATGTCGTCGCGCGCGTGCAACAAGGGCGAAAAAAATAGGTGAAATTTCTTGAAAATAATTGGGGGGAAGTATTGTTTTGCATTGATAATATTAGTAACTTTGCACTGTCGAAAAAAGTGAAAGTGGATAGTGAATTATTTGCTACCGCCATCCGGAGGGCGCAGCCAATTTTCAGTTTTTCCTACGAGCTTTGCTCGCTTATGCCTTTAGGTGTAAGAATTTTCAATTCGACACAAGCGGGAGGCGGTGACCCGATGCAGATCATCGCGCAATATTTACCATGAAAAACACACAAGATTATGGCGAAGATTATCTATGAAGTATCGAAAAACACCAACAGCAAGTCGCTGGCCTTCGGCAAGTGGTACGGCCGCGTGAAGGCTCTGGAGACGCTGAACACGCGCAAGATGGCGCAGCACATCGCCGAGCACGGAAGCCTCTACACCTCGGACGTTGTCTTCGGAGTGCTGGAGAAATTCCGCAACTGCCTGGTGGAGATGCTGCTCAACTCGAAGCGCGTGAAGATAGACGGCCTGGGCACGTTCTACACCAGCATCGAGTCTGCCGGCGCCGTCTCGAAGGACAAGTACGGCGTTGCCGACATCAAGGGACTGCACATCCGCTTCATGCCCGAGCAGTCTACCGAGATGAACATCTCCAGCCGCGAGTTCCTGAAGAAGGCCAACTTCATCAGCGTGGACCAGCTGAAGCCCGATCCTGAAGAGGAAGAGCCGGAGGAGCCTTAAGCGAATGCAGGCGCAAGCCTGCTTCGCTTAACCAATAACCAATAACCAATAACCAATAACCAATAACCATTATGAAAAAGGAAACTTGGAAAACCATTCTGCAGGTCATTGCCAGCATCATCACTGCCGCACTGACCGCCCTGGGAACGACCTCATGCATGGGCCACGGCCCTATCGCATTCTGAGCGCAACAAGCACAAAAGAGATGTTGTGCAAATTGGGATAATAATAAAAAAAGAACCCAACTGAAACCCAATCAGTTAGGTTCTTTTTCTGTCGGGATTACTGGACTCGAACCAGCGACCTCGCGCCCCCCAGACGTGTGCGCTACCAACTGCGCTAAATCCCGATCGTTTTGCTCTTAAGCGGGTGCAAAGGTACAACGTTTTTTTGAAACCTGCAAATTTTCTGATGATTTTTTATTGGAAAGTTCTATAATTAATGTTATTTCTTTGGTTAGTCGCCCAATATTTTGTATCTTTGCGAGTTGTAATATACAAATATATATATGTGAATTGAATTATGCAATATAATATCACCGCACCACGGCAGTTGCGCCATGCTGTTAAGTTGCCGGCTTCGAAGAGTATTTCAAACAGAGTTCTTATCATCCATAAGTTGTCGGGATGCAAGATAATGCCCGATAATCTTTCTGATTGTGACGATACGTCGGTAATAATCAGGGCATTGCGTGACAATCCTCATGATATCGACATCATGGCAGCAGGTACGGCCATGCGCTTTATGACGGCACTGCTGGCAGTAAAGGATGGTGAAGAGCATCTGCTGACGGGTACTGAGCGTATGCGTCAGCGCCCCATCGGAGTGCTGGTGGATGCGCTGCGTCATCTGGGTGCCGACATCCGCTATGCCGAAAACGACGGCTACCCACCTCTGATAATAAATGGCAGAAAGTTGGAGGGTGGCCAGTTGGAGGTTGCCGGCGATATCAGTTCACAGTTTATCTCTGCCCTGTTGATGATAGGTCCTGCGCTGAGCAACGGATTGACGCTGCGGCTGAAGGGCGAGATAATATCGAGGCCTTACATCGACCTCACTCTATGGATGATGCGTGAGTTTGGAGCCGATGCCGACTGGAGCGACTTCGAGACTATCAGCGTTGCCCCCAAGCCATATATCGAGCGCCATTATTACATTGAGAACGACTGGAGTGCCGCTTCGTATTGGTATGAGATGTTGGCGCTGGCAGGCGGTAATGACGACGAGCTTCGCCTTGAGGGTTTGATGGACGGCTCGAAGCAGGGTGACTCTTCTGTGCGCTACTTGTTCAGTCTGCTCGGCGTAAAGACGGTGTTTGACACTACGCAGGAAGGTGTGCCCACCACGGTGACGCTGCGACGCAACGGCCATCATGTGCCAAGGTTGGAATACGATTTCAGCAATACTCCCGACCTGACGCAGACTTTCGTGGTGTGTTGCTCGTTGATGGGAGTGCCCTTCCATTTCAAGGGCCTGTCAACTCTGAAGATTAAGGAGACCGACCGCATCGAGGCTCTGAAGAGGGAAATGCGCAAGTTGGGATACGTCATCAAGGACATGAACAACAGCGAACTGCTCTGGGACGGTGAACGCTGCGAGCCTGACTATAGCGAAGGCATCGACACCTACCAGGATCACCGTATGGCAATGGCCTTTGCTCCTGCTGCTCTGTGTTTCGACGGTCTGAAAATCAATAATCCTAATGTTGTCACCAAGTCGTATCCTCTCTATTGGGATCACCTCAAGGAGGCAGGATTTGGGATAATTGAAAATTGAAAATTGAGAATTAAAGGGGTGAGATGTCTTTCCTGCTGATAGTCGTCATATCGCTTTTAGCCCTTGGGGTTGTCGCTGCCATATTCTCTATTGGCGGCACGGATGATCCTGTGGTGCACAACGAGGGCGATTGCAATTCTTGCAGTAGCAGGAGTGAGTGTAAGTTGGCCGATTTGGTGGACAAGAGTCGCAAGGCGTGCCACCTGCTGCTGATAGCCCTCCTGCTGGTATCCTGCTCGGCCAAGAAGAATACGGCGAAGAGCCGTTGGTGGCAATCGTTCACAGCCCGCTACAACACCTATTACAATGGTTCGCAGGCCTTCATCGACGGCAGTCTGGAGAAAGAGAACGGCAATAAGGACAACTATACCGAGATTATTCCGCTATACACCGTCGGCAACAAGCAGAGCCGTGATTTAGGCAGCGGCAACTTCAACCGCGCCATCGAGAAATCAGAGAAAGCCATTAAACTGCACAGTATAAAGGCCCGTCCTGAATGGAAAAAGAGCCGCCGCAAGACACAGAAAGATATAGAGTGGCTCAACCGACGCGAGTACAACCCTTTCATCTGGCGTGCGTGGTTGCTGCTGGGTAAATCGCAGTTCCAGCAGGGACAGTTTGAGGAGGCCGCCGCCACGTTCTCATATATGACGCGCCTCTACAGCACCCAGCCGGCAATACTGGGAAGGGCAAGAGCCTGGCAGGCCAAGAGCTACACCGAGTTGGACTGGCTCTATGATGCTGAAGACGTGATGGCCAAGCAGAAGCGCGACTCTATGGACTACCGCGCCGTGAAAGACTGGGACTATACCTATGCCGACTACTATATCCATGCAGGGCGCTATGCCGAGGCTATTCCATATCTTCGCAAAGTCATCAAGCACGAGAAACGGCGCAAGCAGAAGGCCCGCGAATGGTTTCTGATGGGACAGTTGCTGGCGCAGCAGGGCAACCGCAAGGAAGCCTACGATGCCTATCGCCGTGTGGTGAGGCTGAACCCTCCCTATGAACTGGAGTTTAATGCCCGTATCGCCCAGACAGAAGTGATGGCAGCAGGCGACTACAAGCGGATGATCAGCCGTCTGAAGCGTATGGCATCGTCGGACAACAACAAGGACTATCTGGATCAGGTGTTCTATGCCATCGGAAATATCTATCTCACTCAGCGCGACACCATACATGCCATAGAGGCTTATGAGGAAGGCAACAAGAAAGCTACGCGCAATGGTATCGAGAAGGGCGTGCTGCTGCTGACGCTGGGAAATATCTACTGGGAGCGCGAGAAATTTGCCGATGCCCAGAGGTGCTACGGCGAAGCGATAGGCCTGTTAGACAAGAATCGTAAGGACTATAAGCAGCTGTCGGACCGCTCGAAGGTGCTCGACGAACTGGTGCCTCATACCAGTGCCGTAGAGTTGCAAGACTCTCTGCAGCGTCTTGCCAAGATGCCAGAGGCTGAACGGTTGAAGATAATCGACAAGATAATAGAAGACCTGATAAAAAAGGAGAAGGAAGAGCAGCGCGCCAGGGAAGAGGCAGAGAGCGAACAGATGCTGCAGCAGCAGTCTGCTGTGGGCAACCGTAATCAGCCTACTACGCCACAGCAACCTGCCTCCACCTCTCAGAAGAGTTCTCTATGGTATTTCTACAATCCGCAGGCCGTCAGTCAGGGCCGTCAGACTTTCCAGCAGCAGTGGGGCAAGCGCGAGAACCAAGACAACTGGCAGCGCATAAATCAGACTGTGGTAGGTATGAACTCATTCAACTCAGACAATACTGACACCTCAGAGAACGACGAAGCCGCCGACAACTCTGACGACTCATTAGCCGCCGACAGCATAGCCGACAACAAAGAATTAGCGGCAGACTCTGCTGCCCTCGACCCACACAACCGCGAATACTATCTGGCGCAGATTCCTTTCACTGAGGAGCAGCTGTCGGCCAGTAATGCGGCATTGGCTGACGGACTGTTCCATTCGGGAGTTATGTTCAAGGACAAGCTCGACAATCTGAAACTCTGTGAGAAGACGCTGAAACGCCTTACCACCTCATTCCCTGACTATGAGCATAACGATGAGGCACTGTATCACCTGTTCCTGCTGTACAGCCGGCTTGGCAAAACAGCCGAGGCCGACCGCTGTCTGGCAATGATGAAAGACGGTTATGCTGAGAGCGACTACACGATACTGCTTTCAGACCCCTACTTCGTTGAAAACCAGCGCTTTGGAGTTCACATCGAAGACTCACTGTATGCTGCAACCTATGATGCCTTCAAGCAGAACCAGCATACCATAGTGAAGGCTAATGCACGACTCTCTGAGAGCCGTTTCTCGCAAGGGCAGCACCGTCCTAAATTCCTGCTGATAGAAGGCCTGAGCATGCTCAACGATGGCGACAGCGAGGGATGTATAGGGCGCATGCAGCAGGTGGTGGATAAGTATCCGCAGAGCGAGGTTGCAGAGTTAGCAGGTATGATAATCCGAGGAGTACAGCAGGGCCGACAATTGCATGGCGGTTCTTTCGATATGGACGATGTATGGTCGCGTCGTGCTGCGATGAATGCCAACGGCGACTCTACCAAGGTTGACACACTGGTCTTTGAGCGCGATACCAAATACGTGTTCCTATTGGCTTACAAGCCTGATTCCGTCAATCAGAACCAGTTGCTCTACGAGATGGCGAAGTATAACTTCTCGAACTTCATGGTGCGCAGCTTCGACATCGTCACCGACCAAGACGCCAACGGACTGTGCCGCATGCTGATAAGCGGATTCTTAAGTTACGACGAGGCCCGCCAGTATGCTCGCCAACTGCATCAGAATGAGGGCGCACTGGCCGACTTGCTGTCAGCCTGTCGCAGTCTTATTATCAGTGAGAACAATCTGCGTCTGCTCGGCACGGCATACAGTTATCGCGACTACGAAGTGTTCTTTGAGCAGAAAGTCGCTCCTGTGAAGATCTCTGCACTGCCGCTGCTTGACGAGCCTGAGAGCATAACCATAGAGGGCGGCGACGATGCCGAAAGTGCTGCAGAGAATGGTGACTCGCCTCAGCCTGCTACCTCTACCAGTGACGACGACCTGTTCAATGATGCTCCAGTGCAGCAGCAAGGAGGCTTGGACGACTTCGACGACGACTTCTGGCGATGATTGCCAAATGGAATAAAAAAAGTATTATTGTAAAATAGTATAATTGTCAAATCAAAAATATGACCAACGGACTTTTACTTTGGGCCGACGATGAGATGGAGCTGCTGCGAGCCCACTTGTTGTTTCTAGAGAAGAAAGGCTATGAGGTGGTAACGGTGACAAACGGCACCGATGCCATCGAGGAGTGCCAGAAGAGAACGTTCGACCTGGTGCTGCTCGACGAGATGATGCCAGGACTCTCAGGACTGGAGACTCTTCAGCGCATAAAGGAGTTTGCTCCGCAGGTGCCTGTGGTTATGGTGACCAAAAGTGAAGAAGAGGACATCATGAACCAAGCCATAGGACAGCAGATTGCCGACTATCTCATCAAGCCCGTTAATCCCAACCAGATACTGCTGACGCTCAAGAAGAACATACACCGCAGGGAGATTGTCACGGAAGCCGTGCAGACGGGATACCAGCAGCAATTCCAGCAGATAGCCATGCAAATCATGGACTGCCGCACATGGTCTGACTGGACTGACATCTACAAGAAACTGGTGAGGTGGGAACTGGAACTGAGTGCCACCGACTCGCAGATGACTGAGATGCTCGACATGCAGAAGAAGGAAGCCAATATAGGCTTTGCCAAATATATCAAGAAGAACTATATGGACTGGATGCAGGGCAGCGAGCATCCGATGATGTCGAACGAACTCTTTAAGTCGCGAGTCTTTCCAGTGCTGAGTGAGGGAGAGAAGGTGTTTATGGTAGTACTCGACAATTTCCGCTACGACCAGTGGAAGATGCTGGAGCGCGAGCTCAGCGACATGTTCGAGATAGATGAAGACGTGTACTGCAGCATATTGCCTACAGCCACACAGTATGCCCGCAACGCCATATTCTCAGGACTCATGCCTGTGCAGATAGCCCAGATGTTTCCTGATTTGTGGGTAGATGAAGACGAGGAGGAGGGCAAGAATCTCAACGAAGAACCACTTATCAAGACTCAGTTGGAGCGCTTCCGCAGAAAGAACACCTTCTCGTATCACAAGATCAATACATCGGTAGAGGCTGAGCGATTCATGCAGCAGTTAAACTCGCTGGAGCGCAACGACCTGAATGTGGTGGTGTTCAACTTCATCGACATGCTGTCCCACGCCCGTACTGAGTCGAAGATGGTGCGCGAACTGGCCAACAACGAGTCGGCATACCGCTCGATAACCATGTCGTGGTTCCGTCATTCTGTCATCAGCGACTTGTTCCGCCAGCTGGCACAGACTGACTACCGTGTGATAGTAACTACCGATCACGGTTCGATACGCACATACAATCCCATTAAGATTGTGGGCGACCGCAATACCAACACCAACCTGCGCTACAAGTTGGGCAAGAATCTGGCCTACGACTCCAAGGAGCTGTTTGTCGTAAAAGACCCTCGGAAGGCACACCTGCCGGCTCCCAACATTTCGACAACCTACGTGTTTGCTACGGACGACGACTTCTTTGCCTATCCCAACAACTACAACTACTATGTCTCTTACTATCGCAACACCTTCCAGCATGGAGGAATCTCGATGGAAGAGATGATAATACCTATTATTAATATGAAAGGAAAGAAGAGATGAACATACAGATAAAGGACACAGAACACATCCGCGAAGCAGCACGGCAGTTTATCGACAATATTGGCGACCGTCGCGTCTTTGCTTTCTACGGAAAGATGGGAGCCGGAAAGACTACCTTCGTCAAGGCTGTCTGCGAAGAACTTGGCGTTGAGGATGTCATCACATCACCCACTTTTGCCGTCATCAATGAGTATAGCCTCCCGTCGGCGGCTTCTGATAGCCAAAGCGGCTTGGAGGGCGCCGTCTATCACTTCGACTTCTACCGTGTCAAGAAACTGGATGAGGTCTATGACATGGGCTGCGAGGATTATTTCTACAGCGGCAACCTTTGCTTCATCGAGTGGCCTGAACTGGTGGAGGAGGTCTTGCCTGAAGATGCTGTGCATGTTAGCATAGAAGAGCAGCCAGACGGTTCGCGAACAGTGACCTTCTGAAGAGAATAAAAACAAACTACTTGATATGAAACAAATTATTTTGGCGCTGATGGCGCTGGCGATGCTGACTACTACGGCATCGGCAAAGAAGAAGACCGTGATGCAGGCATGGCCTGACGGAACAGTGATGGACGCCTGGTTTCAGCAGGACGGCCGGATTGACGTGGCAACGCTAGGTCGCCAGTATGTGCTGACGGAATATGGCGTCACGGCAGGAAGTAATGAGGTTCAGACGCAGCAGATTCAGGCGGTGATAGATCGTTGTGCCCAGGAGGGCGGCGGCGTCATCGTGGTGCCTACGGGTACGTTTAAGTCGGGAGCATTGTTCTTCCGTCAGGGCACCCACCTTCACCTTGCCGAGGGCGGCACGCTGCTGGGCTCCGACCGCATCATCGATTTCCCCATTCTGATGACTCGCATAGAAGGTGAGACCTGCAAGTATTTTGCCGCTCTTGTCAATGCCGACGGACTGGACGGATTCACCATCACTGGCAAGGGTACTATCGACGGCAACGGACTGCAGTACTGGCAGGAGTTCTGGATTCGCCGCCAGTGGAATCCTCAGTGCACGAACAAGGATGCACAGCGGCCGCGACTGACCTATGTCTCAAACTCGAAGAACGTCACCATTCAGGATGTACACCTCATCAACTCGCCGTTCTGGACCAACCACGTCTATAAGAGCGACCATGTGCGCTACCTGAACTGCTATATCTACGCACCCATCCACAATATCTTTGCTCCTGAGCCCAAGCGTGGAGCACCATCATCGGATGCCATCGACATCGACGCTTGTACTGATGTGGTGGTAAGGGGATGTTACATGAATGTAAATGACGATGCCGTTGTGCTGAAAGGAGGCAAAGGCACATGGGCCGACAAAGACGAGACCAACGGACCGTGCGAGCGAATACTGATAGAAGACTGCCACTATGGCATCGTACACGGCTGTCTGACGCTGGGCTCTGAGTCGCTGCATGACAGGAACATCATTCTGCGCCGTTGTCATGCCGACCTGGTTAACCGCGTACTGTGGCTGAAGATGCGCCCTGACACACCCCAGCACTACGAGTATGTATTGGTGGAAGACATTACAGGACAGTGCGAGCGTTTCCTCTTCATCCATCCGTGGACACAGTTCTTCAAACCCCAGCAGCGCGACGATATGCCGATGAGCCGTTGCAACAACATCACCATGCGCAGGATACAGGTGGAGGCAAAGACCAAATTCGACGTAAAGACCTCAGACAAGTACGTGCTGGAGGACTTTACGCTGGATGGCGAAGTGATGACTTTTGAGTAAGACGTTCGTCTTTTTTAAGACAAGAAGGAAGTGTGAATAGTGAACAATCTGCTTCCTCGCTGAACATAGAAAATATTAAAATCATGGTAAACAAGAAATATTTCTTTGCCGTGGACCTGGGGGCTACCAGCGGACGAACAATAATTGGCAGCATCAGTGACGGAAAGTTTGAACTGGAGGAGGTGACGCGCTTCCCCAATAATCTCATCGAGACAGGAGGACACTTCTACTGGGATATCTATGCCCTCTACTTCGAGATGATACGAGGACTGAAGGAGGTGGCCAGCCGTGGGTTGGAGATTACCTCGATAGGTATCGATACCTGGGGCGTTGACTTCGTGTGTATCGGCGATGATGGGGCCATACTGCGTAATCCGCGCTCATATCGCGACCCCATCACCTTCGAAGCCATGGACGACTATCTCAGTAACGTGGTTCAGCCTCGAGACGTCTATGATATCACTGGCATACAGCTTATGAACTTCAACAGCATCTTCCAGTTGTATTCCATGCAGCGCGAGCACAACTCGGCACTTAGCTGTGCAAAGAAAATCCTATTCATGCCCGATGCACTGAGCTGGATGCTGACAGGCAAAGAGGTGTGCGAATATACTATCGCGTCAACCAGTGAACTTCTTGATCCGCGTACCAAACAATTGGACGAACGGCTGTTGGCATCGGTAGGACAAAGCCGTGAGAAGTTTGGCAGAATGGTGAAACCTGCTGAGATGATAGGCGTGCTGACAGACGAGGTGCAGCGCATCACAGGGTTGGGACCAGTACCAGTAATCGCCGTTGCTGGTCATGATACTGCATCGGCAGTGGCTGCCGTGCCCGCCAGAGACGAGCACTTTGCCTACCTCTCAAGCGGCACCTGGAGCCTGATGGGTATAGAAAACCGCGATGCTGTCATCAACGACCGCTCGTACGAACTGAACTTCACCAACGAGGGTGGGGTAGAAGGTACAACGCGATTCCTGAAGAACATTTGTGGAATGTGGCTCTATGAGCGCTGCCGCAAGGAGTGGGCTACACGAGGAGATAGGATAGAGATAAACGGAGAGAGCAAAGCGGTGAGCGAAGTGTCGCATCCGCAGTTACAGGGTTCGGCTATGACTGTAGAACCCTTCCGCAGCATCATCAATCCTGACGATGCAGCGTTTGCCAACCCCTCGTCGATGATAGAGGCTATTCAGAACTACTGCAGGCAGACTGGACAGGCGGTGCCTGAGACTCCGGCAGAGATTTGCCGTTGTATCTTCGACTCGCTGGCATTGCGCTATAAGCAGGTTTTCGGGTGGCTGAAGGAATTCTTTTCCTCGACGGCAGAACCGTCGAGCACAAGACCAGAGGCAGGGCCATCGAGCGCAGGGCCATCGAGCACAAGACCAGAGGGCCATATTAAGGTGCTGCATATTATTGGCGGCGGTTCGCTGAACAAGTATCTTAACCAGTTTACTGCCAATGCCCTCGGCATCGAGGTGCTGGCTGGTCCGCAAGAGGGTACTGCCATTGGTAATATCATGTTGCAGGCCAAGGCTGCTGGAGTAGTAGGCGACATTTGGGAGATGCGCCGCATCATAGCCAACTCGCTGGAGCTGGTACGCTATGAGCCCACTGACAAAGAACTGTGGGACAAGGGCTATGAGAAATATCTGAAAATAACTAATCAATAAAACAAATACAAGACAATGAGCAAACCATTAGTTGAAACAAAAGCAAGGGTAGGCGTGTTTAGCATTGCACTGCAGGCATACCTGCCACAGTTTCCACAACTCGTTCCTGAGTTTGAGGCTCAGTATGAGGCTTTCAAGAAGACGCTGCCTGGCACCATCGAGATTGTTGACGGCGGCATGGTGACCACAAAGGAGCAGTCGATGGCAGCAGGTGACAAGTTCCGCGCTGCCGACGTTGACTTGGTCATTCTGCAGATGCTGACATACTGCACATCTTACAATATGTTGCCTGCAGTTAGAGACCTCGACGTTCCAGTAGTTATCGTCAACGTGCAGAAAAAACTGGCTCCCGACTACGCCAAGACCGACATCCCCACATGGCTTGGAGAACTGTATGCCTGTGGTGCCATAGGCGAGATGGTGGCCGACTTGAACCGTGCCGGCAAACGTTCGGCAGTAATAACAGGAGTCGTAGAGGGTGGCGACCCTCAGGTGCAGGCCGAGATAGAGGACTGGTGCCGCGCTGCCCAGGTGCGTCGCCGCTTCCGTGATACAAACATCGCCCAGATAGGCCGTCCGTATCCTGGCATGATGGACCTCTACATTGACGAGACCAACCTCTACCACCGTATGTTTGTCTATACCAAGCAGTTCGACTGGGAGCAGATGTGGGC
>CAMHLV010000010.1 GCA_946186115.1 uncultured Prevotella sp.
GCGTAAGTTGTTGATTTACAAGGCACAAGAAATTCCCTAAAAACTCTCTTGCAGAGACTCCATATAGCTGGTAATGTCTTTTGCAGTAAGTACCTTCACAATATGTTAAATTTATTGATGCAATGATGCTTTTTTATTCGTGTACGTAGAGGTCCCAACCGAGATAGGTCTCGATGGCCTCGTTGAGGATATCTACAACATCGGTGCGGCACATGGCGACATGGTGCTCGAAGCCGTTCTTGCAGATATACTTCATCAGTTTCTGCAGGTTATCGACCTTCGTCACTGCGATACAACCGTCCATGCCGTAGGGGTCGTTGGTAATCTCGCCCTTGCCGAGGTATGCCTTGATGCAGCCCTTGGGATCGTCGGTAGAGATGCGGAAGAAGGTGAACGGTCCTTCGCTGACCTTGGCATAGACTGCGCCGAAAGTGTTGATCTTGCCCAGTGTGCGTCCTAATACTCCGAGTGGGCCGAGCTTCAGGTCGCCGTTGCCTACAAACTGCTTGGGGAAGTTGCCGCAGTGGGTGCAGACGCACTTGTTGCGGTCCTCGGCGAAGTTGTTGTTCCAGTCCAACAGGGCAGGAGCGTTCTGCGAAGCCAGCGAGAGGGCATACATCGATACTGCTCCGGCGAGGTCGGTCTCGCAGGCAGCCGGGATGAGCTTGTTGCTGAGCATCGACATGGTGACGCATGGTGCGCAGCCATAGTTCTGTTCCAACGAGTCCCAGCACTGTATGGCTACAGCCTGCACGTCGTTGGCCTCAATCCAGTTCTCGACAGCCACGCTGAACTTAGCCTGCAGGCCCAGCTTCTCCTTGTAGTTGTCGGGCACCTTGGCGTAGTTGCAGGTACGGTTGCACATCTCTATGAACTTTGGATCGTCGTCGCTCACCTTCTGGGCGGCATAAAGTATCTCAGAGAGGTCGGCAGGCACCACGGTGATGCCAGAGCGCTGCAGCAGTTTTTCGCTGGCACGGCAGGTGTTGAAGCCCAGTGGGCGTGTGCCGATTTGTCCCAGACGGCAGTGGCGCAAGCCGTTGACCACGCGGCAGATGGCTGCAAAGCGGTCGATGTCCTTCCTCAGCAGGGGGTCATATATAGAATATGTGTGCAGTGTGGTATCAGTGAAGGGGATGCCATACTGGTAGAGGTTGTTGCAGACTGATATCTTACCGCAGAAGGCATCGCGGCGTGAGTCGAGATCTACCTTGTCGTTCTCGTCGTCGCAGGCCTGCACCATCACGGGCACGTTCAAGTCGGCATCGCTGATGGCATTGATGATACCGATTTCGAAGCCGAAGTTAGGCAGACTGACGATGATGCCGTCAATCTCGTCGCGATGCTGGCGGAACTGCTTTGATACCATCAGTCCGTCCTCGCGTGTCTCGATACTTGACGAGCCTGTAGGTGTAGCGTCCTCAGGCAGGATGATGTACTCGTAGCCGCCCTCTTCGAGGGTCTTCAGCAGCTGCTTGCGAACGTCGCGGGCTAACTCGGAATTGAAATAGGCGCGTGTTCCGATAATCACGCCAAAACAAGTCTTTCCGTTTTTCATAAAGCTTTTTGTTATTAGTTTGTTATATCAATTAGGTTCTAAGTAGAAAACAAAAAGTGTCTCGCACCATGTTTGGCGCGGGACACTTCGTATCAATGTAGCCTTAGAGAAAGGCTGTTATTACTCTGCTACGAGCGTAAAGCGCTTGAAGTCGACAATCTTCAGCTCCTTGTCCTGCTGGGCAAGCCACTGTGCTACTGTCTGCTTGTCGCCGTCGCCAAACTGGAATTCCTGATCGACGAGACAGCTCTCCTTCTTGAACTTCTCGACGCGGCCTTTGGCAATACCCTCGATCATAGGCATCTTCAGCTGAGCCTCGCCCTCGGGCTTAGCCTCAGCGATGATCTTGCGAGCTTCGTCGGCCTGCTCCTGAGTGAGCCAGCCCTTTGACATGTTGCTCTCGATGTGATCTTCAGAGTCAACGAGGTTGGGGTTGATACCAGCCTTCTTGATCTTCATGTCAACATACTTCTGAACCTGCTCGAGCTTGGTCTTCTCAACAGCTGTGCGATACTCCTCGTCGAGGATTTTGGGATCGATGCTCTGAGCGTCGAGAGCCACGGGCTTCATGGCAGCTACCTGCATAGCCAGCTTGTGGCCGATCTCTGCAGCAGGCTTGTTGGTCTGAACCATTGTGCACAGAGTGTGCTTACCCATGTGGTCGTAAACCTCGATGTTCTCACCCTCGAGTACGAGGTAGCCGTCGAGCTCCATCTTCTCACCGGTGATACCAGAACGCTGTGTTACAGCCTCCTGAGCAGTCTGACCGTTGATGGTGAGTGCCTTAACAGCCTCGATGTCCTTAGCCTTGGCAGCGATGGCTGCATCCAGGATGCCCTGAGTAAGAGCAATGAAGTCTGCACCATTGGCAACGAAGTCGGTTTCGCACTTCAGGGCGATAGTTGCAGCAAAGCCGTCAACAGCCTTTACGAGTACGCAACCATTTGAAGTCTCACGGTCACTGCGCTTTGCAGCGATAGCCAGTCCGCGCTCACGGAGCAGTTCCTTGGCCTTGTCGAAGTCGCCCTCGGCCTCGGTCAGAGCCTTCTTTACGTCAGCCAGACCAGCGCCAGTCATAGCGCGAAGCTTCTTGATATCGTCAATTGAAATAGCCATTTTATTTATGCTTAATTATTAATTTCTTAAATGCTTGATTATTTCTCTGTCTCTTCAGCGGCAGCCTCCTCGGCAGCGGGTGCCTCGGCAGCCTCTTCTGCTACGGGAGCCTCAGCAGCCTCCTTGCGGGGCTTGCGAGCCTGACGGCGGGGCTTTGCCTCTTCCTCGTCTGACTCAGCCTGTGCCTCAGCAGCCTTCTCGTCGGCCTTCTCGACCTTGCGCTCCTCGATACCCTCGTTGATAGCAGCGCAGCAGGCAGTGAGGATAACCTCAACAGAGTCCTTAGCGTCGTCGTTGGCGGGGATGATGAAGTCGATGTTCTTGGGGTCAGAGTTGGTATCAACGATACCGAATACGGGGATACCCAGACGGTTAGCCTCCTTAACGGCAATCTGCTCCTTCATTACGTCAACGACGAAGAGGGCAGAAGGCAGACGGGTCAGGTCAGAGATAGAACCGAGGTTCTTCTCCAGCTTGGCACGCTGACGGGTTACCTGCAGCAGCTCGCGCTTAGACAGATTAGCGAATGTGCCGTCTGCCATCAGCTTGTCGATGTTCGCCATTTTCTTTACGGCCTTGCGGATAGTCGGGAAGTTGGTCAACATACCACCCGGCCAGCGCTCTGTAACGTAAGGCATACCAACGCTCTCTGCTTTCTCGGCGATGATTTCCTTAGTCTGTTTTTTAGTAGCGACGAACAGGATTCTCTTGCCACTCTTGGCAATCTGCTTCAGTGCGTCTGCAGCCTCGTCAATCTTGACTACAGTCTTGTGGAGGTCAATAATATGGATACCGTTGCGCTCGGTGTAGATGTAGGGAGCCATAGCGGGGTTCCACTTGCGCTTCAGGTGGCCGAAGTGGCAGCCAGCCTGCAATAATTGGTCAAAATTAGTTCTTGCCATTTTTCTTAATTGCTTTTTTGTTTGTTTACTTTCTTTTTAATTCTTTGTCCAGAACCAACCGTTGAGTAATTGAAAAATAGACAATTCAAGTCTCAGCGGTTTAGATACTAAACTGTTCAGTATATTAACGCTTACTGAACTGGAAGCGACGACGTGCCTTTGGCTGACCTGGCTTCTTACGCTCAACCTCACGGGCATCGCGGGTCAGGAAACCATTGTCCTTAAGAACCTTCTTGTCCTCGGCATTAATCTTTACCAGGGCGCGGGCGATAGCCAGACGAAGAGCCTGACTCTGACCAGTGAAACCACCACCGTCGAGGTTGGCCTTAATGTCGTATTTCTCAGCAACCTCCAGCAGGTTCAGCGGCTGCTTTACCACGTACTGCAGGATGGCAGAGGGGAAATAAACTTCCAAATCTTTCTTGTTGATCGTGATTTTGCCAGTACCAGCTGACAGATAAACGCGAGCTACTGAGCTCTTGCGACGACCTATTGCATTGATGTGTTCCATCGTTTTTATTTTTAATCTTTAATTACTTGTACTGGTTAATATCGATAGCCTTGGGCTTCTGAGCCTCGTGATTGTGCTCTGTTCCCTCATAGATATAGAGGTTGTTGAGCAGTGAACGACCGAGAGGGCCCTTGGGCAGCATGCCCTTAACGGCGTGCTTGATGATGCGCTCTACTCCGAAAGGCTTCTTGCGGAGCTCTGCGGGAGTGTTGAAACGCTGACCACCGGGATAACCAGTGTAACGGGTGTAAACCTTGTCAGTCTCCTTCTTGCCAGTGAATACTACCTTAGCGGCGTTGATGATGATTACGTTGTCACCACAATCCTGGTTGGGAGTGAAGGTTGGCTTGTACTTTCCGCGGATAATTTTTGCCACTTTCGAGGCGAGGCGGCCTACCACCTGATCGGTGGCATCGATGACCACCCATTCCTTCTGCTCGCGGGCAGCTTCCTTCGATACGGAAATGGTCTTGTAACTTAAAGTGTTCATTTCTTTTAAAATTTTTCTACTAAAAAACAGTTTACTATTAAATTAATGTACGCGCAAAAACTACCATCCGAGGTCTAACTCCCGGCTGTCAGTCTAACTTGCGCTTGAACCAGCGATTCACGAACCACCGCGTCCGGCCAAAGACGCCGCTATTCACACTCTGATTCACGGGGATTCTAAGTCTCTCCCCAAATCGGACTGCAAAGGTACTGCTTTTCTTTTTAATACGCGCGGGAGATTAATGCCGAGGGCAAATATTTATGATAATTTAACTTTTGTGGTTCGCTGAACCTTCCACATAGGGAATTCTCTGAGGTGAACATGGCGACAGAGTGGGCAAATCTGAAGAAACACAAGAACTGTAATCAGAAAGAAGAAAAATGCGGAAAAACAAGGGTGCTGGATGAATTTCACACCTTTTGCGTACAATTTACCACCTCTAAGTAGATTATTTTATAGACCTTTGCACCCAGAAACAACAAACTGACAAAAACTACTACTACAATAAAAGCGAATCAAAAAAAAACGGGAGCGTAGGCTCCCCCAAAATGGTCTGATGGCAAAATTTTAGAGGAAATGATGAATGGAATAGGAAGTAAGTAATAGTATAGTTTTGGTACATTTTGTCATAGGCCAATAAAAAGCGTCTCGCTCGTGATTGAGTGGGACGACTTTTGTTTTATCCACTTTAGAAGATGAACTTTTTCATTGCTGACTTACGATTTTGAAAATAAAAGTGTTATCTTTGCATCCTGAAAACTTCACCAAATAATATATTTAAAGACTATGTTGGCAAGCCATTATTACGAAGGCAAGGTTGAGGCTGGCTGCGACGAAGCAGGGCGCGGCTGTCTGGCGGGCAGTGTATATGCCGCTGCCGTCATCTTTCCAGAGGACTACGTGAACGATGAACTCAACGACTCGAAACAGTTGACCGACCGTAGGCGCAAACAGTTGCGTGACATCATCCAGCGTGATGCTGTGGCATGGACTGTAGGAGTGGTGACTCCCGATGAAATCGACCAAATTAACATCCTCAACGCTTCTATCCTGGCCATGCACCGTGCCCTCGACCAGCTTACGGTGCGCCCTGAGGCTATCATCGTTGACGGCAACCGCTTTAAGCCCTATTGTCCTGTTGTTGATGGTTCCGCCGTCAATATTCCCCACACCACCATAGTAAAAGGCGATGGTAAATATCTCAGCATTGCTGCTGCCAGCATACTGGCCAAGACTTATCGTGATGACTATATGGATGAGTTGGCCGAACAATACCCTCAATACGACTGGAAATCAAACAAAGGCTATCCCACTAAAAAGCATCGTGAGGCCATACGTCAGTTCGGAATTACCCCATTTCATCGGAAGTCGTTCAATATGTTGGGCGACGGACAACTGAGTCTTGACTTTGGAGAGTAGAGTAGGGATGTTGAATGGATGAATAGAATAGATTACATATTATTTAAATGATGATGAACAAAAAACTACTGACCACAGCCTTTGTCGCTGCTATGACGATGGCTGCTACAGCACAAAACGTGATGGATGTAAACACCAGAAAACTGGGTGCACCAATCCAACCCACTATGTATGGTATCTTCTTCGAGGACATCAACTATGCTGCCGATGGAGGACTGTATGGCGAACTTGTGAAGAACCGCTCGTTTGAATTCCCGCAGTCGCTGATGGGCTGGCAGGCTTTCGGCAGCGTGGAGCTGAAGAACGACGGCCCCTTTGAGCGCTGTCCGCACTATGTGGTGCTGTCTGACCCTGGACATAATGACCGTCGCACAGGACTGGTGAACGAAGGATTCTTCGGCATCGGTGTGGAAAAGGGCAAGCAGTACCGTTTCTCGGTATGGGCCAAGGCTCCTCAGGGCAAGGGTGCCATCCGCGTACAACTCATCGACGAGAGTTCGATGGACGAACGACAGGAGTTTGCAGAGCAGACGGTGGAGGTAGCTTCGGCAGAATGGCAGAAATATACTGCTGTGCTGACATCGCCGCTGACAATGAAGAAAGCCAAGTTGCGCATCTTCCTTGCCAATCCTCAAAACTCAAAAACGAATACTCTAAACCCGGTAGCTCTGGAGCACGTCTCTCTGTTTCCCACCGACACCTATAAGAATCGTGAGAATGGTTTGCGACGCGACCTGGCACAGGCTTTGGAAGACCTGCACCCTGGCATCTTCCGCTTCCCTGGCGGATGCATCGTTGAGGGCACCGATCTGGCCACGCGCTACCAGTGGAAGAATAGTGTTGGACCTGTTGAGAACCGGCCGTTGAACCAGAACCGCTGGGAGCATACCTTCGACTTCCGCTACTTCCCAGACTACTATCAGTCGTACGGACTGGGATTCTTTGAGTTCTTCCAGTTGGCCGAAGACATCGGTGCCGAGCCTCTGCCGGTCATCTCTTGCGGACTGGCGTGCCAATTTCAGAACCCAGACCCGACGAAACCTGGAGTGCATGTAGCCGTGGACGACCTGGACAGCTATATTCAGGACGCTCTCGATTTGGTGGAATTTGCCAATGGCGACGTCAGCACCAAATGGGGTAAGGTGCGTGCCGAGATGGGACACCCTGCACCCTTCAACCTGAAATTCCTTGGAGTGGGCAACGAGCAGTGGGACTACGACGAGGCACACGGCGGCTATGGTCCTGTGTTTACCGAACGACTCAAGAAGTTTAATGCTGCCCTGCGTGCCAAATATCCCACACTGAAACTCATCGGCACCACCGGTCCTAACAGTGAGGGATGGGATTTCGACCTGTTGCAGCCTCGCATGAAGGAGCTGAAGGTTGACCTCTACGATGAGCACTACTACCGTGATGAGCAATGGTTCCTGACACACGGACTGCGCTACGACAGCTACGACCGCAAGGGACCGAAGGTGTTTGCCGGCGAGTATGCCTGCCACGGCAAGGGCAAGAAATGGAACCACTATGAAGCGGCCATATTGGAGGCAGCCCACATGACGGGATTCGAGCGCAATGCCGATATCGTACACATGACGACACCAGCACCGCTCTTTGCCCATGTGGAAGGTTGGCAGTGGCGTCCCGACCAGATATGGTATGATCAGACGCAGATGTTCAAGACTGTCAGCTACTATGTTCAGCAGATGTATGCCACCAACAGCGGTACCAACGTGCTGTCACTGCTGATGAAGACTCCCGGTCGTAATCTGCTACAGCCCGTAGCCAACCAGCCCGGACAGAACGGACTCTTTGCCTCGGCTGCCTTTGACGGCAAGACGGGCGAGGTGATCATAAAGGTGGCTAACACATCGAAGCAGCAACAGCCCATCACACTGAACCTGAAAGGTATGAAGGGCGAGCGTACAGCTCAAACCCTTACCCTCAGCCACGATGGTCTGGACGACGAGAACAGCATCTGTAAACCAGAGCTTATCACTCCTCAGCCTGGCACCATTCAGGTAACAGCCGACAAGTGTCAGTCGGTGCTTGCCGACCAGTTGCCGCCAATGTCGTTCCGCATCTACCGTATTAAGAAATAGTTCCTCTGTGTAGGATGACTGCTAAGAGAAAAATCGGAGAACTCAGTCGAAGTTCTCCGATTTTGTTTTTTTGTTATTTTAGTTCAGGCCATCCGTCAATCGTCCACGTAATGGGACGCTGGATGAGGAAGGCAGCACCATTCTGCTTGACACTATAGCCATGACAGATGAAGACGTCCTCGCCGTTAAGGTGATAGGCGGCACAGTGGCCTGCGGCTTCATACTCCTGCTTGTCACCCTCAATGACGAGTGTGCCACCACCCTGCAACATGTCGCGACCATTACGGTCGAGGTAAGGTCCGTCAACCTGACGACTGCGCCCCACAGCCACACAATAGTCACTCTTGTTCCCCTGACAGCAGTAGTCCCACGACACGAAGAGGTAATAATAGCCGTCGTGCTTCATGATGAAAGGTGCCTCAATGGCATTGGTGCCAGCATACTTCGACGTTGGGTTAGGCTTGGGTGTCTTGAAGTCAGGTGCATAGCGACGTGCGATGGTGCGTGGCTGTTCACCAGCTGCGACGTGCATGGTGCTGTCGAGACGTACCATCTGGATACCGTCCCAGAAGGAGCCCCACACCAGCCACGGCTGGTCGTTGTCGTCGATGACGAAGTTGGGGTCGATGGCATTCCAGTTGTCGCGTCCTTCGCGAGAGGTGACGATGCAGCCCTGATCATACCAGACAGGACGGTTGAGCGACGTACTGCTGAGCAGTCCGATGGTAGAGCCATTCTTTCCGAACGTCGAGCAGCTGTAGGCAAGCCACCAGCGGCCGTGCCACTTGATGACATCGGGTGCCCAGACGGTATGCTCAAATCCTGGCACTGAGTCGTGCGTCCACTGCGGCATGACACTCATCACGGGCTGTGCGTCCACCGTCCACGTCTGACGGTCCTTGGAGGTCAAATGCCGAATGCCGTCACCCGTAAAGAACATGTGATACGTGTCGTCCTCGTAGGCCATGACGGGGTCGTGAACCAAAGGCTTGTTTGTGGAACCCAACACATTGGCCATCGCAAAGTGGATGTCTGACTTGAGTCGTATGATATTGAGCGAGTAGGCCGGAATCTCCACTTCCACGCTGTTACCATCAGGCGACAGCTCGTGGTATGTCGGACTGATATTGGTAGGCTGCGGTAGCGTGTTCTCGTCCATACCGTCGTTGGCACACAGCCGGATGAGTGTGGCACTGCCCATCTGGAAGTTGCTGACATTCAGGTGTGCTGTGGTAGCCTCACTACTTGTGTTGACCACTTTGACAATCAGCTCGCCAGAGGGTTCGTCAATGGTAGCCGACGAGAAGACACCCGGTTCGACATCACCCTTCAGCACGGTGTCGAAAACGAGGTCCTGGTCGAGCCAGCACTTCAGGCTGTCGCCAGCCATCTGTAGCGTCACATCATACCAGCGCCCTGTCTCGATGCTTCCCGGCTTGGTGTCTATCTGTCCTTTGCCACCACCACTGATGTGCTCGATGCCATGCTGGGTATTGCCCCAACCACCGAAGTTGATCCAGTCGTAGTTGTCTTTATCGACATAGTTGAACACCACCATGAAGCCCTCGGCACCGCTGTCTTTGCGAGCCCGGAACTTGACGGTATAGTGGTCGCCTACGGTGGCATGACACATGGCTACACACTGCTCCTGCATACTGGTCTGACTGACAGTGCCGTCAGCGTTTTTCTGCCACTGACCCGTGATATATTCCGGCTGTCCTGTCTTGGGTAGGGGGTCAGGATGGGTGAACGATGCCTTTGTGGCCCATGTGGCAAAACCGATACGGCTCTCCTTGGGCGTGACGGCAGTTTGTGATGGCAGACTGTTGACTTCCGATGTCTGCTCCACCTTGACAACCTGTGTGCCGAGGTGCTGTGGCATGAGCTGCTGTACGTAGTACGACGGAGTTCCCATGACACGATGGCTGTTGAAGCGTATCATATCAGGACGCCACTTGGCATCGTTCTCGTTGACGAAGATAGGTGCGTAGGAATTCAGGGGCACCATGTCAGAGTTGTTCTCAATACCCATCATATAGACGGCCTCACCCAAGGCAGCATTCATATTACCCAGATTGCCGAAGCCACTGGTAACGGCATACTCACCGACGTAGATCTTCGGACCACGGCGGTCGTAACTGTCATATTTGCGGAAAGCCTGTGTAAACCATGCCGGATTGCGGTAGTAGTGCTCGTCCAGCAGATCGACAGGCAGCGTAGAGCCCCACTTGGGATTGTCGTCGCCCCAAGCCACGACATTGCCGATGAGGTGCATCTTCGGATACTTGGCGAGAATGGCACGGCGGAACTGGTCGTAGCGCTCATAATAGTGGTCGCTTTGGTATTCCGGATTGGGTTGGTTGTTCTCGTTGCCAATCTCAAGATACTCGATATTGAACGGTGCAGGATGACCATTCTTGGCGCGCAGGGCACCATACTTCGTCGTGACGTCGCCATTGGCATACTCCAAGGCAGCCAGACACTCGTCAATCCACGGCTGGATGTCGTCGTATGGTGTCATGCCACCATGCCACAGTCCTACGTTGACCACATAGAGCGGTTTGGCGCCAAGGTCTTCGGCCATCTGCAGATACTCATGGAAACCGATGCCGTCGGTGGTGCGATAGCCCCAGTTGACATTCCAATGACCGGGACGCTCCTCGATGGGACCGATGGTACGTTCCCAACGGAAAGCATTCTCCGGCGATATCTGTCCCTCGACGAAACAACCACCAGGGAAGCGCATGAATCGTGGATGCATCTCGTAGAGCATCTGTGCCAAGTCGGGACGCAGACCGTTCTCGCGGTTCTTGAATGTCGGCGGGAAGAGCGATACGACGTCAAGGTCGACAGTGCCATTGCCGTCGAACACCAGTGCAAACTGCGCCTGCGCGTCGTTGCCCGTAGCCGTCAACGTAGCCGTGAACTTAGTCCACTGCTTGGCATTGATATCAGCGGAAAAACCGCTGACCACAGCTTCGGCATAGACGACAGCGCCGTCTTTACTGCATAGCGTGGCCTTGACAGTGCCCTTATAGGTACCCTTGGCCCAGAAATTCAGCTTATAGCAACGGCCCTGAACGGTGTTGACACCCCAGAAGCCCTCGTTGACCAGACAGACAGGAGTTTGCGGAGTGGCCTTGACATGGAGCTCCAGGGCATACCCTTGAGCAGCATTCAACAACTTGACCTTTCGGCTGGGCTGAATGAGCTTCGTGTCGAGCACAGCCCCTGGAGAGGCATATGTGCTCCATCCCTGCATATCGGCAGGCTTGCCATATTCCGGACCATCCTCGAACGAACGGTTGCGGATGAGTTCGGCGTAGATGCCGCCATCGGCAGCATGGTTGATGTCCTCAAAAAAGATGCCATAATGCGTAGGGCTTATCTTGGGACCACGCTGGTTTACATCGACATTGATGTAAACCTGTGCGCCGGCAACCGCTGTTACCAGCGCACAGATAATTAAAATAACTAACTTTTTCATGTCCTGTTACTTCTTTTTACCCCAATAACTCTTGGCACCATTGATGCCTGAATACACTATTGTATGTTTGCGGGGCGATGCTTCCCAGTCGCATTCGCGCTGTACCTTCAGTTCCACCCCATTAGCAGTCAATGTGTTGGTTGAGGCATTGAAACTCCACTTGCCACCTTTCCAGACACCGTCAGTGATGGTGCCGTCGGCAGCGAATGTCACAGCAGACGACTGCTTCATCTCACCATACTTATATCCCAGATCGATGTGCTCCCACGTGCCGACGATGTCGTCGGAGGTAATGGCCACCTTCGGAACTGCAGCATAGCGTTCAGGCATCACCACGGGCCAGCCAGTAGAGAGCCACTGGATGCTGCGCACACCACCCATCATGACAGCATTGGGGGCATTGCCGCCTGCCGTCGTGGGGAATCGCTGCTGCGAGGCATAATAGTAGTTGCCCTGTCCGTCGTCGAACACGGCACAGTGGCTGATGCCCACCCATCCTTGGTCACCGCTGAACTTGTAGGGATGTGTCAGCACTGTCTCGTTGCCAGTATAGGTGCCGTCGATGGTAGCAGAACGGGCGATACGTGTGTTGTAAGGCACATCGAGTCCATCGTAGGCCATGAAGAGGTAATAGTAGCCGTCATGATAGACCACTTCAGGAGCCTCGGAGCCCTGCCAGCGACTATTGCCGCGTGTCCAGATACGCTTGCCGTAGCCATTGGTGGTCAGACCGGCAACAGAGTCGGCCCAGGGGTCGCCCAGTTCCTTGAGCGTCTTACCCGTTTCGGGGTTCAGCTGGACGGCAGCAAATCCCGAGTGCCATGAGCCGTAGATGAGCCAATGCTCACCTTGCGGTGTGATGACGAACGTGGGGTCAATGGCATTGAAATAGAAGTAGCCTTCCCAGTTGCTGGCACTTGGACGACTCCAACCGTCCTTGCCCTTATCAGACGAGGAGCAGATGACAAAACCTTTGTCCTCCCATTTGTTGGAGCCGGGATCTGACGTTTCCATCATACCGATAAAGGCCCTCTCAGTCCACGAGTTGTCGAAGTTGGCAGCAGTGTTGGCCTTACCCGTCTTGATGTAGTTGTCGACCACTATACAATAGTACATGCGATAGAGCCCCGTCTTGACCTTGCGGGCACAGGGAGCCCAATAGCCATACACAGGATTTGCGATGGGGTCTAAGCCCTGCTTGGCACGAATGTCGTTTAGCTTTGTCTTCACCCACTCAGGAGCAGCTGACATAGTAGCGCCTAGGTATTCCCAGTTGACCAGGTCGGCAGAACGACGGCAATGGAAATGACCGTGGCCGTCGTGGGCATTGCCGTACGAAGCATCCGTCTGATACATATAGTAGTAACCGTCGTCGGCCTTCACCACCGTAGGATCGTGTACGTTAGCCAGGTTCCACTGGTTGCGCTGGGCCCATCCTGCAATGCTGCGGTAGTCGTCAGCATATGTCGGTGCCTTCCACTTGTCAAGGTCGGAGGTGGTCTCCGCTGCCGTGGTAAACGTGACATCGTCCGAGTATTTCACCTCATTGCTGCTCTGGACGTAAGCACGGACATGATAGGTTGTGCTTGCCTTCAGTCCGGCCAGCGTGATATTCATGTCCTTGGACGTCCCTGTCACCTTCATGTCGTTGATGGTGGGATTAGCCGACGTGCCGTAGCACACACCACGACTTGTGATAGCCGAACCTGTGGCAGTGGCAGAAACCACCGCAGACGACGAAGTGACTGCCGACACTACGGGAGTCGATACCGACAGCGGGGTGCCTCCCCCGCCGCCGTTATCGCTCGCGTCGTCGTCGCCACAGGCCGCCAGCAGCAGTACTGCGCACAGCAATATACTTTTAATTTTGAACATTGAACGTTGAACTTTATGATTACCATTTAGCGGTAGCAAATTATTCACTTTTCGCTATTCACTTTTACCTTACTCAAATACCAAGTAACTGCTATCGACCGTGAAGCGGAAGTAGAAGTCGTCAGGATCAATGGTATTGATGCCTATATAGTCCTGAATATAGTCAACTCCGTCAGTTCCGTGCATCACAGCCTTTACGTCGGCCGTGCCATCGCCGTTGTTGGCAATCTTGAGCGTCACCTTGGCACCGTTCATGGCACTGAGCCATGCACCCCAGTCAGCCTGGCCGCCACTTGGCGTGCAGGCAGCATAGCCGTCGCCCCAGCCCCAGTTGTCGGCGCGAACTACAGCATACTCCTTGGTGACATCTGCCTTGTTCATGATAAGCACGAAGTTGTTCCAGTTGCCAGCGCCACTGGTATAGTTGGTAAAGTTCACCGTGCATATCTGATGAGCCTTCACCTGTACATTTTGTGTGAACACCGACCACCAGCCTGTAGTGCAGTTGGGAGTACCCAGCTCGTTGTCGAACACCAGATGGCACCCATCGATGGTGAAGCGGAAATAGAAGTCGTCGGGATCGACAGTGTTGATACCATTGTATTCCTGCGTATAGACGTTGCCGTCCGTTCCATACATCACAGCCTTCACGCTGGCCGTACCATCGCCATTATTCGTGATGTAAGCCGTCACCTTGGCACCATTCATGGCGCGGAGCCATGCAGCCCACTCCTCGTCGCTGCCGAAGCCGCCCACATGTGTGCATGCTGCGTAGCCGTCGCCCCAGCCATAGTTGTCGGCACGCACCACGGCGTACTCAGCGAGGTTGGCCTTGTTGAGCACAATGACGAAGTTGTTCCAGTTGGCAGCACCGGAAGAATAGTTGGTGAAGTTGACAACCTTGGTCTCCTTAGGTTCTACCTTGATGTTGTCGGTATGTGCCGACCACCAGCCGGAAGAATTATCCTCAGCACCCAGCACATGCGGCGTGGGCACGACAACGGTCTGCGTGAAAGCCGAGAGCTCGTTCACCACACTGAACGTCTTGTTGGCCACCACGGGTTTGTCGCAGTTGGCACCCTTGAAGGTCTTGTTATAGATGACCACGAGGGTCTTCCGTCCAAGCTCGTCCATATTTGGAATTGCTTCGAATTGCAAGTCAGCAGCGGTAACGGTCTTGACAACACCCTCCTCGAAGGTCACGTTAGCCATCACATTTGCCATTGCCTCCTCCAGCGGAGTACCAATCAGTACCTCACTGGGTACGCCCATTAGCTCCATTGATAAAGGTTGTTTATCGTTAGCCGACGTACATCCGCCGATGGGCTCGATATTGGTTGACAGGAAGCTGACCAGTGAACCTTCCACGCCAATGCGGCAGGCGATATCAATATCTGCTCCCGTTGAGGGGAAAGGAGTCTTCTGAGTGTAAGTCTTCGTAAGCGTTCCATTGGTCATCTTGATAAAGAGTCCACCCTCTGCACGATTGACGGTCACTGTAATCTTGCCGTTCATCTTCTGCACACTGGCATCGATATCATCATCACCAGAAGAGTTGTTGAAGTTACCGTCAACCAGACTTCTGTCAATCTCTGTACCTGTTGTATTCCACTCCGAGTTCTTCGACGGGTCGTTATCGAAACGGATGACGCCATACTCGTCGCCTAAATCGCCGTTGAAGGCATTCAGAACAATGTAGAAGTTTTTATAATACTTGTTATCAGGATTTACTGTCAGATTGAACTGTGCGTTCCACTTTGCACCGGCAGGGATGACATATGTCTTTCCCAGCGTCCAGAAGCCAGAGGTCAAGTCATCTTTACCGATGTTATATACATCCTCCATCATGCCTTCCAGCTCTTCCTCTTCTTCTTGTTCCTCTTCGCCGCCGCCCATTCCGGCAAGCCATTCGGGAGCATTCACGTTGTAGAGGTCACCGCCTTCACAACTCGTCATTCCAATAACCAATAAACAATAACCAATAACTGTTATTGTGGATAATAATATCTTTTTCATATTCATTTGAATCTTAAATGTTTATCGTTTCACGTTTATTGTTTATTGTTCAGAGGTTCACAACAGGATGGATGGTCCATCCCTTTTGGACAAAATAGGTAGAGTTGTCCGTGTTGTTATTGGCTGAGTTACCCACCAGATTAGCATTGTCGTTCAGATAATTCTGATAGATGGGGAAATACTCATGTCCTTTCTGATAATAGTCGTAAGTGCTGCTTACGCCAGCGTCACCATAGGTGATAACTTCCTTGATATCAGCACCTAGCTTAAAGGCACCATGCTGCTTCAACTGCTGCAAACGCCCCTCGTCATAGAAGAATCCCCAGCGGATGAGGTCGAAACCACGACCTGTCTCACAACCGAACTCCTTCGGACGCTCCACATTGGCAATCTGCTCGAAGAGCTTGTCCTTGCTGTTGAAATCAGCCAACTGCAGGTTGGCCAACTTTGCACGGCTACGCACCTGGTTGATCCAGTCGATAGCCTGCTGTGTAGGACCATTGACCTCGTTCTCGCACTCAGCAGCACGAAGCAACACATCAGAATAACGCATAATGCGCAGGTTGATGCCACACTTCAGACCACAAACAATAGAATTGTATAGACCAGTACGGAAATTCGTCCATTTGGCAATGGGTAGTCCGCCATTCACGTTATTGGTAACGATGGGGTTGTCGGCCGACATTGTTTGTGTATAGCACATATTGCCATATTCGAAACCATTCCACTGATTCTCATAAGTACCGATAGTCCAATAGAGACGCGGGTCGAGAGAACCGTCAGTGGTCTTTTCTGCCAGGAAGAGCTGATAGAGCCAAGGAGCAGCAGAAAGGTCCTGCCAACTACCTACACTGCCCGGGCCATAGTTGCTTTCAATAGCATGTCCCTGAGAGGCATTCTTACTGATGTTGACAGGTGTCCACTCGTCGTCAGCACCCTGAGAGCCATAGTCCAGGAACTGAACCTCGTAAAGGCTCTCGGCATTGTTCTCGTAAGCTGAACCCTCGCGGAAGTTGTCACCATAATTCTTCATGAGCTCATACTTACCGTATGTTCCACCGATGATGGCTTTCAGAATGGCAAGAGCGTCTGCATACTTATGACGCTGCATCAGCGCACGGGCATACATGCCTGCTGCAGCACCAGAGGTGATGCGCCCTTTCGCCCATTCTCCACCAGCATCACGAGTGGGAAGCAGTGATATAGCCTCAGCGAAGTCAGCCTCTACCTGATCCAAGACACGATCATATTGGGCAAGTCCGTCGGTATCGCCCTCAGCCTTGTTGGAAGCATAGAGACCGTCCATGGTGGAATAGTCATTATAGTCCAATATCAGTGCAGGATTCTGATAGTAATTGGCAAGGTTATAATAGGACAGCGCACGGGTAAAGAGGGCCTGTCCCTTGATACGCTTCATCTGCTCAGAGATTTCACCATCGATTTCATTACACTTAGTGATTACGAAATTACTGATATTAATCACATAGTACCAATCACGCCATATCCACATGTCAACGACGTCATTCGTAGATGCAGCATCCAGATCGTCTGCATAAATATGTCCCCATGATTGGGCAACATTCCAGACCTCATCACCACGGCATGCGTCAAGAGTATAACCCACACGGGCATAAGTTCCTTCCATGCGACAGTGATGATAACAAGCGATAACAGCTTCCTCCAGGTCTTCGATGGTGTTGCCGAAGGTACCTGTGGTCGGTTGGTTGGGATTGCTCAACTCCAACTTGTCGTTGCACGAAGTCAACATACCGATGCCCAGCATTAGGGCAAGAGAAATTTTATATAGTTTCATATTATACTTCAATTTTTCAATTCTTCAATTTTTCAATTCTTTAGAAGGAGAAGAGAATACCTGCCATGAAGGTACGTGCACTGGGATAAGAGCACCAGTTAAAGCCTGGGGTGAATGTACCACCGGCATAGTCGACATTGTATCCTTTATACTTAGTAAAGGTATAGAGATTCTGTGCTGACACATAGATACGGGCTCCGGAAACCACACCCTTGAACAGTTTGTCGGGAATGTTGTATCCCAATTCAACGTTAGCAATCTTCCAGTAAGCAGCATTCTGAATCTTGCGGTCACTGAAGTAGTCGTTCCATGCCTCGCCATTGGCTACGATATAAGTACGTGGAACATTCGAAATATAAGTACTTCCATCCTCAGACCAGCGATTAGCATCGCCAATGGCAACATCCTTATTGGCCCAACCATAGCATGAGTTCAAGCTATTATAGATACCATCGGATACGTGATAGTTCAAAGCCCCGAATGTCGAGATGCTCAGGTCGAAATTGCTATACTCCAAATGGGCACTGATGCCGAAGTTCACCTTGGGCAGACCACTACCCAACACAACACGGTCATGAGTATCAATAATACCATCAGGAGTTCCATCAGGACCACTGATATCTTTATACAAGCAGTCACCAATCTGTGCATTCACTTGGGTCGCATGGTCATCCAAATCGGCCTGTGTGCGGGCAATGCCCTCATAGACATAGCCATAGAACTGACCAACTTCCTGCCCTACGAATGTAGCGTAGTCGCCAGTGATGTAAGACTCATTGCCGAAACCTAATGAAGTCACCTTATTCTTCAAGGTACTCAGGTTGGCACTAACCTGCCATTTCAACGGATGGTCAAAATTGCGATAGGTAGCAGAGAACTCGAAACCACTGTTCTCCATTGAGGCTGCATTCATGGTCACTGTCTCGTTTCTTACACCTGCGTTAGCAGGAACAGGAACATTATAAAGCAAATCGGTAGACTTGTTCTTATACCACTCGGCGGTGAACTCCAAACGGTTGTTCAACATGGCGAGGTCAATACCGATATTGGTCGTAGACTTCTTTTCCCATGCGAGGCTCCCATTGACAAAGTCTTCAATGGATGTACCTGCCACAACATTGTTACCGAAGCTGTAGGTCATGTACTTGGATCTGTAAGTAGCCAGATAAGCATAGTCACCGATGTTCTCATTACCTAACTCACCATAGCTGGCACGAACCTTGAACATATTGACTATGTCGTGGCTGATGGGGAAGAACTTCTCCTTATCGAAACGCCAGCCGACAGAGACAGAGGGGAACGTGCCCCAGCGGATATTCTTCGTCAGGCGAGAGCTGCCATCACGACGAATCACAAACGACAGGAGGTACTTGCCGTCATAGTCGTAGTTCAAGCGACCAATAAATGATGTCAGCGCATGCTTGACCTCCGTGGAAGCAGCATCCCTGGTCTCAGCATTACCAATCTGCAGGTAATAAGGCTCTGGGAAGTTCTTACCCCAGGCATCCAGCAAATGGGTGTTTTCCTCCTCATATGTTATACCACCTAAAAGGTTGACATGATGAAGGCCGAAGGTTCCGTCGTAAGTCAGCGTATTCTCAGCCAGGAAATCAGAATAGGTACGCTTATTCTCGGTCAGTGTCTCATTGCTCTTGTCCAGATAGACACGATTACTCTGAATCCAGGCAGCAATCCATGTCTTATCCATGGCATTCGTCTTACTGTATGAGAGGTTGAGCTTATAGTTCAGTTTGTGATTCTTGCTCTCAATACCAATCATCTTCAGCAGACTGACATCAGCAGAACCTGTTGCTACTACACGGTCAACAATTGTGTTACGCGTCAACTTGTTATTCACCAGTAAAGGGTTAGAGGCCGAGATGTCACCATGAATATCATTATAATAAACACCATAGCCGTATGCATCATACTTGTAATTCTTGGCAGCAGGAACCTTTTCGTCCAGATACCAGGTACTCTCATCGTATGCCTTGATGGTTGGCTGCATCAGCAGGGTACCACGCAGCACATTGGTTACGTCACCATAAAGACCCTGCACGTACTCATTAGCATTCGACAGGCCCATACCATCCTGGTTTGAATGTGAATAGACAAGACTGGTACGGAAAGTGATGAACTTGGTATCCATTGTGTTATTCACACGGGCTGTGAAACGCTGATAGTTTGGTCCTGCACCTTCCAACGTACCTTTCTGGTTAAAGTAGTCTAAACCTACATTATAAGTATTATTGGCACCACCGCCGCTGAGGTTGATGTTGTGGTTCTGACGGATGCCGGTCTTGAACACCTCGTTGAACCAGTCGGTATCGGTGTTATCCATGAACTGATACTTCCCTGTCTCAGGGTTCAGACTGTAGCCGCTGGGCAAGGGAGTGCTGGAGTTGGCAGCAGCCTGGCCAAGATAATTGCTATACTGGTCGGCATTCATCACGTCGTAGGTGCTGCTGGGAATCATGTCAACGCCGAAATAGCCTTTATAATCGACCTTCATTGGCTGGTCTTTCTTACCGCTTTTTGTAGTGATGATAATGACACCATTAGCAGCACGAGAACCGTAGATGGCACCGGCAGAAGCATCCTTCAGCACCTGGATGGTTTCGATGTCGTTGGGAGAGAAGTCGCGGATGGTCGTACCCATAGGTACACCATCGATGACATACAGTGGAGCGGTGCTGCCGAAAGTTCCCAGACCACGAATCTTAACCGAGGGATCGGCACCGGGCTGACCGTCAGAGGTGATCTGCACACCAGCCACCTTACCTTCAAGCATCGACGAGATGTTCGAGTTTGATACGCGCTTAAGTTCATCGGCATTGACAATGCTGACGGAGCCCGTCAGGTCGGCTTTCTTCTGCGTGCCATAACCCACGACGACTACCTGTTCCAGCACGTTGTCGTCGGAATCCAGTTGAATCTGGTCGATAACGGCACGGCCGCGGACAGCAATTTCGCGATCCTTGAAACCCACATAACTTACCACGAGTGTAGCATTCGAAGCGGCATCAATCTGGAAGTTACCATCCATGTCGGTCACACTGCCCGACGACATGCCCTTCACTCTCACAGTAGCACCAATCAGGGGTTCCCCATATTGGTCTACTACCTGACCCTTGACCTTAATAGTCTGCTGGGTCACTGCTGCTATTGCAGGTTCTGGACAGACTGTTAAGCCTCCAAAAATACCCAGCGATAGCATCGCAGAGAATAAAACTTGTTTTCTCATTTTTAATTGTTTTAAATTCGTAATAGTAATATTTGCAATTTCTGGCTGCAAATATAATTAAAATAGGGTGTTGGTGTGGTGGACAAACAAATAAAATGGGTGGACAAAACGAGAAAATCGGCCTTTATTCGCCTTATTTCCCTGAAAATACACTAATTTTTGTCCACCAAAGCGTCCTCCTCGACAAATGTGCTCGGACTGCTACCATATCGGCGTGTAAAGCACCGCGTGAAGTATTTAGGATCATTGAATCCTACTTTATATGCTATCTCTGTGATGTTTCTGTTGACAACATTTTCCAGCAGTATTTTCTTGGCAATACCAAGGCGATAGTCGCGAATGAATTGTCCAATGCTTAGGCTTGTTTCTGCTTTAAGGCGTTTCGATACCAAACTCTTGCTCATACCTAATGCCTCAGCAAATTCTGTTATGCCGAATTCACTGTCCATATAGTTCTCTTCCATTACCAGCGTAGCCCGTTCCATGAAGGTCTTCTGGTTTCGCATAGCTTCTTGTTTGTCTGCTTCCACACTGCGATATAAACTCTTCTGTAGTCGCATGTGGTTGTCTAATATGTTTTCAATGCGCGATTGTAATTGCTCTGAATCTTCCGACTCATCGAGTACTTTACGAATTGGAAGTAACAGTTTTTCTGCCTCTTTTTGCCGCATGGCTTCCATGCGTTTCATGTAAATCCATATACCAAGGCATGCTGCAGCAACAGAAATAAGTAGAATAAACCACCAACTCTTCCAGAAGTATGGTGCTACTTCAACTTTAATGCTGATTATCTCTTGGTCGCGCTCATTGCCGTTAGTATAGGCTACTTCAAAGATATACGAACCTGGCTTGGGATAAGTGTAGCGAACGGAATGTTCTCCTGGTTTCAAGGCAATCCATTCGTCTTCATATCCACGCATGCGGTAACTATAGTGTCCTTGAGTTTCACCAGCATAGGTAAGAGTAGAGAAGTCTATAGCAAACGACTTGTTTGATTCGTGTAGTTTAATACATGTTGCCTGAGAGATATCGGCATCGATGAAATCGCTGTTTGCAGCAGTTATTTCCTGGTTGTCAATTGTTAGGCGTGTAAAAGTAAGGCGAAGCGGATAATGTGCGTCTGAGTTTTCGCCATGTATCTCTGTCAGTCCTGCCAGACTGCCTAAATATATGGTTCCATCAGGACCTTTTATTGCTGAGTTCCAATAGAAGCGCTGACTTAGGAGACCATCGTATTTGCTATAATTAATAAATGTATGCGTGTGCGTATCGTAAATAGAAAGCCCATTGTCGGTTGTCACCCATAATCGCCCTTGTTCGTCTTCCACTATGCCCTTTACAGCATTGTTTGCCAGTCCGTCTTCTGTGGTCAGTACCTCGAAGTGCTCTTTGCCGTCTTTTGCATCAACAATACGTTGATAGATACCATATCCATTGGATCCCAACCACAATGTTCCATCCTTTGTTTCACAAAAACAGCTGATTTTATCGATAACTGGAGATTCTGGTTGGTTGAGTTTGTGGCGTAAATGACGGAACTTAAAGCCTTTTCCTGATTTTCCGGAATGTAGGTCAATGGCGCATACTCCAGAAAGACAGCCCATCCACAGTGTCCCGTTTTTATCTATATTGCTGCCTATGCAGCCTCTGATTTCCTGGTTTGCCTCGAAAGGATGGCTTATTTTACCTGTTTGTAAGTCATAGTAGAAAATACCATCATTAGAGCCTATCCATAGGGCATCGTTGTATTTGTCGTAGGCCAATGCACCTATATAGTTGGTCAATGCCACCATTTCGGAGGGTAATTCCAGCGGTGTAATGGTTTTATGATCCATAAGAGATATCGAACTGAGACCTCCGCCCCATGTGCCTATCCATAACCTTCCGTGGGAGTCGGGTTCCAAGACAGATACAGAATTATGGGGCAGACTGGAATTTTCCTTGGTCCAATGGTCAAAATCGCCAGATGCATTCTTTCGGTTCAAGCCACCTTCTACAGTACCTACCCATAATGTTCCGTCTGATTCCACATACATCGCATTGACAGGATTTGCCGACAGTGAGTGCTCGTTGTTATGCTCATGGACATAGTTACGTAATAGTAATGGCTGAGGCGACAATCTGACTACACCGGCAGTTTCTGTTCCTATCCATATCTGACTATCGTAAACGAGCAGACTGTGTATGAAGTTGCTCGGCATTGGTTTTTCTGCGGTTGTTGTGTTCCAGTGCTCAAATGTGCCACTTGTCTCATCAAGAATGTCAATCCCACGCAGTGTACCTACCATTAAGCGCCCCTCGGGTGTGACGGCTAAGGCTGCCGCAAACTCGTGTGACAGCGAACTTGCATCTCCAGTATGCAAATAGCTTTTTATTTCTCTATTATATTGATCGTATGCATACAATCCTTGATTAGTTGAAATCCAGACTTTGTTATCATGCTTTAGCAGACTTGTGACGTATAGGCCACGTAGTTGCCTCATTGCAGGGGCAATATCTTCGCGTTGTAATATGTTCCCTGACTCAACGAGGCGATAAAGGCCGCCTTCTATGTTTATCCATATTGTACCATTATTTTCAATATCGCAAACGGTAATGTCGGGGGTGTTACCATAATAGCGGTATCGGCTAATGTTTGCCACTTTGCCGTCGTCGTGGAAGGTATATCGGAAAACGCTGTCACGTGTTAATTGCCACATGCTGCCCTTGCTGTCGCAAAATACTTTTACAGACGCTTGCCTTAATTGTTTCTCGATGGTGCCTTTACCATTAGCATGTAATGGAAAAGTGATGTCCATAGTTCGCAGGTCAATAACCTCTGTCCCCTCGTCGAAGGCTACCCACAAACGATGGTATTTGTCCTCTGCAAAGCCCTTGCAGGAATTACTTGCCAACGCCGTATGGCGGTGGGGGACAGTAGCCATAAACGTATATCCGTCATATCTTACGGCACCGCCACCATAGGTTGAAATCCAGATGAAGCCATGACTGTCAGCAAATATGTGATTTACATTGTTGTTGGGGAGCCCTGCACTCAGATCGAGACAGGTCATGTTATAGCGCGCTGTCAGGACACGCTGTGCTTGCAAATTGCCTGCAAGCAGAAAGAGCAGACATGATATTAGCCTCAGACAGCGCATAGTTGATGTGGTTTTTGTGGTTAGCTGGCAGAGATATGTAGTGTGTTGAAGATGCGCTGCTTAAGACACTCTGTCTGTTCGGGTGTAAGCATGTCGCAATCGTCAAGATGTATCAGGATATCATAGGCTTTAAGGTATGCAGAGCGTATAGGGGGAGAAGCAGTCAGATAGGAAACCCAATAAGATTCCCTGTCTGGGCAGGCATCCATGACATAGCGAATGAAATCATCATCGCTCAGGAACTGCTCTACTTTTGTATAGATTTCTCTTTTCACGTACTTTGGTATTTTATTAAAAGACGAAGTACGTGATGATATGTCATCAAATATTGGAAAAATGGTGGGAGAAATCAGGCGGAAATAGCAGCTTCGCGCAATTTCAGCATCCCACGGTGCATAAGGTTGCGTACAGAATGATAGTTCATCTTCATGATGCCGCAGATTTCTTCGTATTTGCGCTCTTCCAAATAGTATAGGGTAATGGCTTGGCGCTGGCGGCGGGTAAGGTGCTGCATCAGACGGGCTACTTGGGCTGACTGCATCAGTTCACGCTCATGAAAAAGAAAGTCGTTCTCTACATCTTCTGTGGCTTTGCGGTATTCGTACTCTTCTACCTCGTTGGGCGATGTGAATGTCTGGCGTCGGAACTCGTCGAGAAGGCGGTTCTTCAGCGAGATGATGAGGTATGAGCAGAGGTTGTTTATTGTGTATCGCTCATTACGTTTTGTATATACCTTTACGAAAACGTCGTGGATACAGTCTTTCAGGAGTTCTTGGTCGTTTGTCAGTTTCAGTCCGTAGTTGAAAAGCATTTGTACATACATGTCATACAACTCGGCATAGGCCTGGTTGTCGCCGGCGCAGAAACGTGCTACCAATTTCTGGGTGCGCTCTTTGATGTTGTTAGTAGCCATAGAAGACGAAATGTTTATTAGTAGTTTGTTTTCTGGTGCAAAGGTAATCAAAAAACGAAACTACTGGTACAAAAATTACGTTAAAAAATGGGAAAAGTCAGCAAAATGCCGATTTTCCCATTAAAAAACTATTTTTTTGAAAGCCAAAAGACTCCTTTGTCGTTGATTTCGACCAGTCCTGTGACATCTCGCAGACGGCAGATATCACCCGTTTTGGCATTTATTTCGTACATGATATATTTGTCTTTCCCTAAGTTGAGGCTAACAGAATGTATATCTTCATTATATATCACATAGCCGTTATCTCCTCTCAGCATGCAAATGCCATCAGCAAGGCATGGCGACATCAGAGTAACTTCATAGAGGAATCCGAGGTCGGTCACTGGAATGGCGGCACAGGAGCCTCCTGCTATAAATGATGCCCAGCACATTTCAGGATACTTCTGAGCGGAATAAATGACGGCCTTTCCTGGATATTGGGTGCGGTATTCACTTACGGCACGATAAACATCCTCAAAGCGGGCACTGCCTGTGCGAATCTTGCGCAGATATTGGCGCTGGGCCATATTTACACCTCCTGGTGGGGCATATTCGCCCTTGTTATGATAGAACCATTGCTCAATATCGATGATATCGACGATTTCTGAGCGGATGGGGTCATGGAGGATAGAATCCTGTACGTCTTTGTTGACAGCCAGATCAACAAGTACTTTCCCGTTTTCTTTTTCCCATTCGGCTATTACGTCGAGCCAGAATTGAACGAAATGTAAAGGCCCTGTAAACTCCTCACCAATAGAGTGTATCACGTTTGGCTGCCCCTTGAAGGCATCCAACGACTGGCGGATATACTGCTTATGCAGTTCGCGAAGGACAGGATTTGTGATGTCGTAGAACTGTTCGGCAGTGAATATGCGTTTGTCGCCGGTAAAGTTGACTGGCTCGCTAAACGGTGTGCCGTTTGCGTTGTTGGCTGTTCGCCAAGGACAGTCCACCCAATGGGCTCCGGCCTCTAAGATGTTATGCTGGAAGTAATGCTGATTCTTTAGCAGGAGTCCGATGGATTCGGTCTTTTTTGCAAACTGTTGAAGTCGGTAGAAGTACCATTTGTTGAGTTTTGTCAGGTCGTACTTGGAGAGACCGTCCCAGGCCAGGGCGGCAGAACCGCCCTGCACAGAACCGGTTCGAGCAAAGGGCTGTTCATAGAAGGGAGCCCAAACATCACCATTTTTGCGGCGTATGCGCTCATGGTCGTCACGTCGGCGGTCTGTCCATAATCCGTAATTTTGGCTGAACAGCAGAGTGTGGTTGCGCTGCATCTCTGCCACCACACTGTCAATACGGTCGGTGCCTCCTGTTCCTTCTTGTCCAGGTACGAAGCGCGTCAGTGCGCATTTTGCCTTCGCCATGGAAGCTTCAGTAGTGCGTCCGTTCCACCATGGGGTTTGGTGCTTGCCTCCTGCAAGAAGATAATGGTCCTTCGTCAACCAGCCATTCACAATAGTATAGTTATTGCTTTCGAAGTGGCGTGGCTGAATATCTTTATATGTGAAAGGCTTCAGGTTTCTTACTGATGTGTCGCCAGTGAAAGAGGCAGAGTCGATCCACATCTGCATAGAAATGCGCGGTTTCATCGCTTCTTGGGCCATTTCCATTGCTTCTTCGATGGTTGGCGAACTACTTGCATTGGTATTGCGCTCCAAGATACGGCATTGTGCGCTCACGTCATGCCCCAGGCGCTTCTCCAGCTGAGAAGCAAATAGTGAGTAGGGCTTAACGTGCTCGTTCATTTCAGAATACTCGCCACTGCCTTGTATCTGTCCCCAACAACCGATGGAATAGTTCTTGTTTACCGAGTCTGGAGAATAGCATAACAGTCCGGATGCTGTGCTTTGCCACATGGTGCTGTTGGCTGTGCCCCATCCTGCACCAAATTTCTCCAGTTCCCAATTTCTGAAGACAATGTCGTTGCCATCGATGTTCACAATATCGAAAAGTATGCCTGGAGCCCACGATGAGATGGCACCGCTTGGACCGTATGATTCATAGCTGTCGCACTGTACAAAGGCATTCGGACCTGGTGCAGTGTGGCCTACGGCAAAGTCATTGATGCCATGTTCTGAATAGCATCGTTGGAATAGAGTCTTTTCGCCCATCGTAAAGAAAGTGCGTCGGCGGAAGCCACCGATTTCAGAGACAGGATGCAGTGATTTGCAGTCTTCTACTGTTACCTGACAGGCCGACTTCTGAATGACAACGGCCGAACCTGCGAAGTTATAGAAGTTTACCATCCGAATCCAACAGTCTTCTGCGTCAGCCACGTAGATTCCGTCCCAGCAGTGGTTTTCGTCCATTGATAGCGTGTGGTCATAGTCGCTTTCGAGAGTCAGGTTCTCTACTCCGCACTCTGCTACTGTCCCAGATTGTTCATAGATGATGGCTTTTGCTCCGCCCCATCTGGCATCGATGTCACATGTTATGGGTGCATCGAGTGTTATTGCAGTTCCTTTGACTGCCAGAATCTGGCGATTCCATCGGATGTCTATATCACCTGGATGCCATGCCCAGTATCCCATCCGCTTTCCTCCGCCGAATGACTGACAGTTAAGATGCTCTATCCATTCTTGTGTGGAGGGGCGCCAGATAGCAAGGCGCATACCAGGTTTCAAGGACGCCGTGCTCTCTTTGACGGAACAGACAATAGAACCCGCCTTTGTGTCAGCCAAGTTGAGGGTGTCTTTTACCCTGACGTCATGCTCGCCTTCAATATAAAGTAAAGCCCCCCTGTCATAGCCCTTCTTTCTGAGGATGGTCTTGTCGCGTCCGCTGCCTCGTAACACTACACCACTTGTGCGAATGCGGAGAGGTTGGTTAAGCGAGAATGTTCCTTCAGAGAGTATCACGGCACCGCGCAGTCCTGTTTGACGGTCAGGCTTCTGGCGGCTTACAAAATCGATGGCCGCCTGCAGCAGGGCAGCATCATCGCCTCCTGTAGGTTGCACATAGGTAGCTGATTTTGCCGTTGGAATGGATGATTCTGAGTGATGATAGCCACAATACGAATAATCCATAGGCACCACTTGGGCCCCTAAGTGTAAAGGTAAAAAAGTAAAAAGGTAAAAAGGCATAAACCTTCTTACCATACTTTTTACCATTGTCTGTATTTTGTTAGTCATGATACCTTTTACCTTTTTACTTTTTTACACTTTTACTTATTCTCCAACCGTTTCTGCCAGTTCTCCCGTTCCTTCTTTAAGTCATAGCCACGGGCAGAAAGCCAGTTGTTGGTACGGCCGCGATATTTGTCAAACCAGAAATGCTTGCCTTTCGAGTCGGCCGCATCCATTGCATACTCGCGGGCCTCTTTGAGCCAGATGAGTATCTGCTGCTTTTCAAAGTCCGAGAGCGTCGGTATCATGTCTTGTGTGGCCTGATAGTCGCGCTTCAGACGGCCGAAGGTCATGCCGTCCTTGACGGCATCGACCTGTTCGTCAGTGAGATAGAGCGCAAGTGCAGAAGCCAGTTCGAAATGATGCTTATAAAGCTCGGCTTGCAGGGCATCCTGTTGTGACTTGTCGTATTTCGCATGGATGTCGTTCAGCAGGAAATAGCGGTTGGCGATGATGTTGCGCACCGTACGAGCCTTTTTCTGGTCAGTAAGCTGAAGCCCGTCAACGATTTTCTGGGCACGGCCTTTGATGTTCTCTACATAGGCAGAATCACGCCCGTCGCAATCCAGCGGCACAAGTTGTGCATTTGCTGTGAGGGAAAGCAGCGATACTAACGCTGCAAGCAGTACCTTTCTCATACGTTTACATCAGTTTGCCCTTGGCGGCAAGGGTGTCGTGGTTGTTGTTCATGTTACGCCAGTCGGTCTTGGTGGTGGGATCGATGCCGTTGATGTATTTCTCGATATTGGTATAGCCGTCGCCGTTGATGTCGCCGTTGGCATCGGCAGGGTCGTTGGGGTTCAGGCCGTACTGCTTCTCCCACTCGTCGGGCATGCCGTCGCCATCGGTGTCCACGTAAGGCTGCCAGGCTTTGTACACGGGGTAGCCGCCCATCTGGCGCGGGTCGGTGATGATGCCGTTCTTATAGGAGTCCTTGGGCAGACGGCGGTATTTGAAGAGACCGTCTTCACCTTTCGACTTGTCGTTCAGTCCCCACATGTCGCCGTAGGGGTTCTGGGCCACCTTGGTCTTCTTTTCTTTCTTGGCCAGCTCCTTCTCGTAATTCTCTACGTAGTAGGCCTGTCCAGTGCGTACCTCGTCGCAGATGCGCTGGTCGACGATGTCGCGGCAGGGGATGGTGGCGCCGGCATTGGAGAGTACCCATTCGAAGGCCTGCTCCGTACCCATAATATTGACATAGGGCATCTCGAAGGGCTCGTTGGAGCGCATGAGTGCCAGTTCGGTAGCGTCCATTTCACCGTCCTTGTCGGCAGTCTGGATGCCGCCGTTCCAGTTGTCCTTCGTAATCTCGGGATAGCCCTCCATGATGTTCCCCGCAGCATAGACGCGTCCGAACTGCTTGAAGGGGAACAGTCCCTGCGAACGGCTCTCCGACTTGACGATGCGGTGGCCCACAGGTCCCTCCTTCGGGGTCAGCGGTCCGGGTTTGTAGTAGTTATTGATGAAGTTCGACATGGTGGAGAACTCGCCGCCGTCAGCCGTACGGTGTACCCAGTTGTAGACGATGTTGTTGATGTAGTTGAACACGCCACCCCAGCCAATGGACGGATTGCGGCCCGTATTGTCTGCCCACAGGTTACGCATGAAGGTCGTGTTCTCGCCGCCGATGGTAGAGCCGAAGGCATGGTTCCACGTGTCGAGCGCCTTGGCGCTGATGGTGTTCTGGATGGTGACATTGACAGTAGGCTCCTTGCGGTTGGGCTTGCCGTCGTGCATGTCGAACATGTGGCGGTAGAACGAGATGTTCTCGTCGAGGCCCCACTCGCACGAGCAGTGGTCGATCATGATGTTACCCACGGGATTGCCGCCGAAGGAGTCTTCGCGGTTGGTGACCAGCGTCTCGCCGCGGCGGAAGCGCATGTGGCGGACGATGACGTCGTGGGTGTCGACCTGGAACGACTCACCGGCAATGATGACACCCTCGCCGGGAGCGGTCTGTCCGGCAATGGTGATATACGGTGCACGGACATACACCGGCGACTTCAGGCGGATAATGCCGCTGACGTTGAACACCACGATGCGGGCACCGCCCTGTTCGCAGGCCCAGCGGAACGAGCCGGGACCGTCGTCGTTGAGGTTGGTGACGGTGAGCACCTTGCCGCCACGACCGCCAAAGGTGAACATGCCGCCGCCCTCAGCACCGGGGAAAGCAGGTATCTTGGCCTGACGCAGGTCGTAAGGACGTGAAGCCCAGGGCACGTAGGGGCGGCCGGCCTTGGCCTCCTCGATGACGATGGGGAATGCTACTTCCCATGCCGAATCGCTATGGGCTTTCCATTGTTTCTTCTGTTGGTCGATAAGTTCTTTTGCCTCATCGGTAAGTTGGGGATACTGAGCGCTGATAGATAATGTTATGGTCAGCACGGCAGTCAATAGGATTAGTCTTTTCATACTACAATATGTCTTTGTTTTGTTCTTTATATATGTCAGACGAATAACACGGTCCCATGTCCTCACTGTCAACATTCTTTTAGAATCGCATAAGAGGTCATAGTTTATATCCGCTTAAGGATGATCGTTGATGCGATAAAACAAAAAAGGCAACTTTTCCGTAAACAATTCATATATTATCAGAAAAATGTGTAACTTTGCACCCGCTACTAGTCTAGACAAGCAATCAAAACAATGGATAAAAACAATCAATCAATCATTTCGAAGGATGGTGTGAGTTATCTCGTACCGTTTATTCTCATTACTTCGTGTTTTGCCCTTTGGGGTTTTGCCAATGACATCACCAATCCCATGGTGAAGGCGTTCAGTAAGATTTTCCGAATGAGCGTCACTGACGGCGCTTTGGTGCAAGTTGCCTTTTATGGCGGCTATTTTGCAATGGCCTTCCCTGCTGCTATGTTTATCCGCAAGTATTCATACAAGGCGGGTGTGATGATGGGACTTGGACTGTATGCTGTGGGTGCGTTGTTATTCTTGCCTGCATCGTGGACAGGTATGTACTATCCATTCCTTGTGGCTTATTTCATCCTGACCTGCGGTCTGTCGTTCCTGGAAACATCATGTAACCCATATATCCTCTCCATGGGTACTGAAGAAACATCAACACGACGCCTGAATATGGCGCAATGCTTCAATCCTATGGGGTCGCTGTGTGGTATGTATGTCGCCATGAATTTTATTCAGGCAAAGTTGAATCCGGCTTCTACAGAGGAGCGTGCCCTGCTTTCTGACAGTGAGTTTGCCACCATGCGCGATAGCGACTTGAGCGTGCTTATCACACCATACTTGATAATCGGACTGGTCATTATAGCTATGTTCTGTGTGATATGGTTCACAAAGATGCCAAAGAACGGTGACCAGAATCATGACGTCAACTTCCTGCCCACACTTAAGCGCATCTTCTCTATCGACTATTACCGCGAGGGTGTCATTGCACAGTTCTTCTATGTGGGAGTGCAAATTATGTGCTGGACTTTTATAATACAATATGGTACGCGCGTATTGATGAATGAGGGTATGGCAGAAATTGATGCCGAGGTGCTGTCGCAGCGCTACAACATCATTGCAATGGCAATCTTTGTTACTTCTCGATTCATCTGTACATACTTCCTCAAGTATATTAATGCTGGAGCTCTGCTGGGAATCTTGGCTGCTGTGGGAGCCTGTCTGACCTTGGGCGTTATCTTTATTGACGGTCGTGTTGGACTGTATTGTCTGGTGGCAATATCGGCATGTATGTCACTCATGTTCCCGACGATATATGGCATAGCATTACAGGGCCTGGGCGATGATGCGAAATTCGGTGCTGCCGGACTCATCATGGCAATTCTCGGCGGATCGGTGCTCCCTCCGTTGCAGGCCAACATTATTGACCAGCACACGCTGTTCGGTATGCCTGCTGTCAATGTCTCGTTCGTACTGCCACTCATCTGCTTCTTTGTTATCATAAGCTATGGATGGCGTACCTATAAACGTACCCGTTGACTCCTGACCAATCAGATGTTGATGCCGTAGTTCTGTTTGACCTCGCTCATCACAAACGTGCTTTCGATAGAAGAAACATGTTCAATGTCGCCCAATTTGTTGAGCACAAATTGTTGATATTGTTTCATGTCGGCTGCTCTTACCTTTAGCAGATAGTCGTAGGCGCCAGAAGTGTTGTAGCATTCTGTGACTTCAGGAATGCGCATTACTCTACGGGTGAAGGTATCTGCTATCTCATGGTTAATCTGACTGAGTTTCACCTTGCAGAATACCAGCAGTCCCTGGTTGAGCTTCTCTGGGTCAATGATTGCCACATATTTCTTAATATACCCCTTGCGTTCCAATCGCTTTTGGCGCTCGAACACAGGGGTAGGGGTCAGATGAACGGCATCGGCCAGTTCTTTTGTTGTTAGTTTTGCATTCTTTTGCAATGTTCGCAGTATCTGCAAGTCGGTCTCATCTAATGTTTCCATACCTGTTTTGGAATAATATTCTTTTACTTGGGCGATAAATCTCTCTTCTTGGAAGAAAATTCTCTAGAAGTTGCAAATTTAGGGATTATTTCTGAAATATGCAAGAAATTTGGAGGATATTTCTAAAGTCCGTACCTTTGCACCCAGAAATCAATTAAACAACAATTTAAAAGAAAGGATTAGATTATGAGCAAGAAGAATTATCGTTTTGAGACTTTGCAACTTCATGTAGGCCAAGAACAGGCTGACCCGGCAACTGATGCACGTGCGGTACCTATATATCAGACCACATCTTATGTATTCCATAATTCTCAGCATGCCGCTGACCGATTCGGACTGCGTGATGCCGGTAATATCTACGGTCGTCTGACCAACTCGACACAGGGTGTCTTTGAAGACAGAGTGGCTGCTTTGGAAGGCGGTGTTGCCGGATTGGCCACAGCTTCTGGTGCTGCTGCTATAACCTACGCACTGCAGAATATTCTGTTGGCTGGTGACCATATCGTGGCAGCTGACAACCTTTATGGCGGTTCATACAATCTGATTACACATACTTTGGCTAATCAGGGTATTAGCAACACCATCGTCAACGTTAACGATATCGCTGCACTTGAGGCTGCCATTAAGCCTAACACTAAGGTGGTGTTTGCCGAGACTTTCGGTAATCCTAATAGCGACGTGCTGAATATCGAGGCTGTGGCAGAAGTGGCTCATAAGCACAATATACCTCTTATTATAGATAATACGTTTGGTACTCCATACCTTATTCGTCCTTTGGAGCATGGTGCCGATGTTGTGGTGCACTCTGCAACTAAGTTCTTGGGCGGTCATGGCACTAGCCTTGGTGGTGTTATCGTTGATGGTGGAAAGTTTGACTGGAAGGCCAATGCCGACAAGTTCCCCACTCTGGCCAAGCCTGATCCCTCATATCATGGCATCGTCTTTGCCGATGCTGTAGGAGCTGCAGCCTACGTCACTCGTATCCGTGCGGTGCTGCTTCGTGATACTGGTGCCACACTGTCGCCATTCAATGCCTTCATACTGCTGCAGGGTGTAGAGACGCTGAGTTTGCGTGTAGAGCGCCATGTGGAGAATGCTCTGAAGGTTGTCAAGTTCCTAAGCAATCATCCAAAGGTGGCTAAGGTCAACCACCCATCGCTGGAGAGTCATCCTGATCATGCACTCTACCAGAAGTATTTCCCCAATGGTGGTGGTAGTATCTTTACTTTCGAGATAAAGGGTGGGCAAGATGAAGCCTGGAAGTTCATCGACGCCTTGCAGATTTTCTCACTGCTGGCAAATGTTGCCGACGTTAAGAGCCTGGTGATACATCCATACACCACGACACACTCTCAGCTGTCGCCGGAGGAATTGGCAGAACAACATATTACTCCTTCTACTATTCGCCTCTCGATAGGTACTGAACACATCGACGATATCATCGAAGACCTGTCACAGGCTTTGGACAAGATTTAAGAATAGAAGAATCGAAGAGTTGTAGAATTTGATAATTAAAGAGTTAAAGAATTGAGGAGTAATCTGTCAAATCCTGAAATAGATTTGGCAGATTGCTTCAAATGTTGTAATTTCGCACCCGAATAAACGACATAAAGATGAGAAATTATATTTTAGCCGACAATCAGGAACTGACGCGCTACGCGTTGGAGAGTCTTCTTCAGAAAGAGGAAGAGAACGTAGTGTTTCGTGCCTTCGACAGAGCCGGACTCGTAGAACTACTTAGGGAGTACGAGAATGCGGTAGTGATTTTGGACTACACGCTATTCGACTTTGCTGATGAGGAACAGCTGCTCATTATTGCCGAGCGCTTCAACCTGTCTGACTGGATACTCATCAGCGATGATCTGACCCCTCAGTTCATGCGTCGTGTCGTATATTCCTCCCACCAGTTCAGCGTGGTATTCAAGGATGGTCCCCTCAGTGAGGTCCGTGATGCTTTGAATGCTGTGAATCGTCATACGCGCTATCTTAGTCAGCGTGCCCTCGAAACCATCATCATCCAGCAGCAGGAAGAGGAGACTCCTAATATCTTGACGCAGACGGAAACGGAGATTGTGAAGTCAATAGCTCTGGGAAAGACCACGAAGGAGATTGCTGCCGAGCGCTTCTCCAGCATCCACACCGTCACTACCCATCGAAAGAACATCTTCCGCAAATTGGGCATCAACACAGCGCACGAAGCGGTAAAGTACGCACTTCGTGCTGGGTTAATAGATCCGTCAGAGTTCTATATCTGAGGCAATATCGGCCAGAAGGCTGACCGCAGGAATTTTGATGCTGATGAGCGGAATTCTGACCATCAGAATTTTTTTTCTGACCATCAGAATTTTGCTAATCAACGTAGTAACTTTTAGTAACCATGAAATTGGCAGCTCGCGCGTGCGCGTTTAATGGATAGCGAATAATCTGTTTATCCTACACCCGCGACACCCATAGCACCTGAACTGGGTGTTGTGGGTGTAGGTCCGTCTTACGGTTCATCTTCCGTAGTCGGCTGATATACCAAACGTTTGGTATATGAAATGACATGATAGGGGGATTGTGGGACAGGCATAATCGCCGTACCTTTGCCGACGGAAACATTGAACAATATACATTATTTATTAATTATAAAAGGATAAGATTATGGCAAAGATTGCAAAACAGCTGACTGAGCTCGTCGGCAACACACCACTATTAGAGCTCAACAAGATTTCCAAGGCAAAGGGTGTTGAGAGTCCCATTATAGCCAAGGTAGAGTTTTTCAACCCCGGTGGCAGCGTCAAGGACCGTATTGCGCTGGCCATGATTGAGGATGCGGAGGCCAAGGGCATTTTGAAGCCCGGTGCAACCATCATTGAGCCTACTAGCGGAAACACGGGTGTAGGATTGGCACTGGTATCTGCCGTCAAGGGCTACCATCTTATCCTTACCATGCCCGAAACCATGAGTGTGGAGCGTCGTAACCTTGTTAAGGCCTATGGTGCCGAGGTACGCCTGACTTCTGGCAAAGACGGCATGCCTGGTGCCATCCGCGCTGCTGAGGAGCTGCGTGACAGCATTCCCGGTAGCGTCATTCTGCAGCAGTTTGAGAATGCTGCCAACCCTGCTAAGCACTATGCCACAACAGGCCCTGAGATCTGGCGTGACACTGACGGACAGGTGGATATCTTCATAGGTGGCGTAGGTACTGGCGGTACCATCAGCGGTGCTGGTAAGTATCTGAAGGAGCAGAACCCCAATGTGAAGATCATTGCCGTGGAACCGAAGTCAAGCCCAGTGCTGAATGGCGGTCAGAGCGGTCCCCACAAGATTCAGGGCATCGGTGCGGGCTTTATCCCCAAGACCTACGATGCCAATGTAATAGATGAGGTGTTCGACGTGGAGAACGATGATGCCATCCGCACAGGTCGTGAGGTGGCTCAGCAGGAAGGTCTGCTGGTTGGTATCTCTGCTGGTGCAGCCTTATATGCTGCCATTCAGGTGGCCAAGCGCCCCGAAAACAAGGGTAAGAAGATTGTAGCGCTGCTGCCTGACACTGGCGAACGCTACCTCTCTACTGTGCTCTATGCCTTTAATGAGTATCCTCTATAAGTTGTTGTTAAGCCAACTGAGCTGTCTGCTGTCGCCAAAAGCGATAGGTGATATCCTCAAAGTTACCGTCTTCCTTTTGACGATAGAGACGCTGGTTGGTAGTTGGCGACTTTAGTGGACCAAGATGCTTGATGAATGGGCCGATTTTGATAAAATCAAAGTCGGCCTTATTTACTACCGCAGGGATACGGATGCGGCCGCTATACCATGCCACATGGAACTGCGGATGAAACTCATGGATATATTGCGCCAGCTGGTTAACACCTTTCGGGTCACAGTCGCCGCCCATGAATGCAATGCAGGTGATGTCGGTGCCATATTGACTTACGAAATCATCGATAGCGTCGGTGTTGAGTGGCATGCCGATGTCTTCCCAGAGGTAATGACTATGACACCCCGGGCAGTGACACGGGCAATTTGATATATTAATTGCCAGTGTCACTTCGTCGGGTATTTCTTGGAATACGATGCCAGTGTTTACGTATTTCAGCATGGCTTAAACGTTGTTGTCGGCATGTGCGTAGAATCGACGTGCGGCTTCTTCCTGGCGCGGCTGTGAGAAATTCGAAACGCGCTTCAGATAGCCGATGATGCGGGTCATATAGTCCACATTCTTAGAGTGGCAGTGGGGGCATTCATGCAGATATCGCTTGTCGATGTGTCCGCACTCGTTGCACACTGTGTTGGGAATATTGAATGTGAAGTAGTTGCATCCCTCCTGGGCAGCAACTTTCAGCAGATGCAGGTACTGCTGTTTTGAAAGATGCTCTTCTAAGTTCATGTGCAGTGCCGATCCTCCTGTCAGATGCTCGATATAAGGAGCTCCGTGCAGCTTGAACTTGTCGATAACGCTTAGTGAGTCGTCCTCTACTACGTAGAAGTATGAATTGTAACAGTCGCGTGGTACGAAGTAGCCGTCCTCACGGTCCCACTTGGCATGTTTAACACCGACATTCTCTGCAGGAATCATTTCGCAGTTGAACATGACATCCTTCGTGCGGTACTGCTTGTTATATTTTTCGATTAATCCTAAGATGCCCTGCACGAACTTCTTGTAGTCTTCGTTGGGCGTAATCTTAAGTCCCATGAACTCGGCAGCCTCTACCAGTCCGTTGATTCCTATGGTCAGGTATTGGCGACTGATATTGATGTATCCTGCATCGAACAGTGGCAGCATGCCATGGCTCTGCAGTTCTTTCAGATTCTCGTTGTATGCCAGCTGCACCTTGTGGCAAAGATCGATGATAGTGCCGAGGTACTCCAAGTAGTCGAGTTTGTGGTTTACGGCATACTGGATGCAGCGGTTAAGATTGATAGTGAGAACAGACTTTGAACCTGTAGATACACCACCAGCACCAAGGGTATAGCTGAAGCCGTTGTCGGTTATTTCATTGCGCAGGCGGCAGCACGACGACAGAGAGTCGGCATTGTCACTCATGTAGGTGAAGAAAGAATGGCCCTCGGAATACATTTCTGCTGTGAAGTCGCCCCATTCCTTGTCTTTGCACTCACCGTTCTCATCTACTAAGAGAGCCATTGTTTCAACAGGGAATGTTAGCAGGGTCTTGGTACGCTCCTGGTTGAACCATTTCATGAAGCGCTTCTGCAACCAAGAGAGGCTTTCCCAATCTGGCTGTGATCCGTCTGGGAAATAGAACTCGCCAAAAATACTCTCAAAGTAGTAACGGTCGTAGTATGCTACGTTCCAGAAAACTGCCTGGTAGTTGCGAGCACCTGTCGGCTGGTTCAGCGTGTACACAATCTGCTCGAAATAGTCGGTAATGACCTTGTCTATGGTGCGTTTCTTCAGGCTCAGGTCTGCCTGTTCGTCAGCTCGCTTCCAATAGTCCTGACCGTATTCCTTGCCGATGAAATAGTTCATGTACATAAGGAATTCTGGTGTGGCACAGGCACCGCTCAGCATTGAACTTACCATGAATACCATGTTTACAAAGCCTCCGGCAAATGACTTCAGGTTGGTGGGAGCAGTAGAGTTGCCACCTATGGCCTGCGTGCCGCCGATAAGCCAAGGATACATGGTGATGGATGCACAATAATTGGCCAGTGAAGTCTCGTCGTTCTTATATATAAAATGGTGGGTGAGCTTGTCGATGTATTCGTCTGCAAGCTGCTTGCCATACATCTTCTTTATACGGTCTGTGAGCAGACGTCTGTTCAGACGTATGAAACCCGACTTGGGCAGTTCGCCTATCAGGGTGGCAATATTTTTGTGTTCAACGTTGGCATTGGCATCATATTTTGAACCCGTTGCAGCATTTACAGAATCGCAATACTCAGACAGGAACTGTAGTTTCTGCAAAGTCTCACGGTCTTCGGTATGTGCCTGGCGATAGAGCATAAACGACTTAGCAACCTTGTAGAAACCTTCGCGCATCAGAGCCTCTTCCACCTGGTTCTGGATATCTTCAACGGTGATGTCATCCTTAATATCCAAGTGACTGAGGATACGTGAGATTGTTCCAAGGTCGGCTGGTACACTCACACTTTCGAATGCTTTAACGATAGCATTCATGATTTTGTCCAACGAGAACTGGTCTTTTGAACCGTCACGTTTAGTAATGGTAAAATTCTTAATTTCCATTTTATATTTTTTTCTTTCTTAGTTATTGTCGTTAATTGTAGGTTATAGTTGTTTCCTGCTCACCTAGTACTTCCTAAAACAAGCAAACTTATTGGCTTTGCTGAGTAAGAAAGTTTTCCGTTTCGGACAACTTTTCGACTCGCGATTCCAAAAAAGTTTTCCGTTTTGGAAATTTCGAATCGGATGCAAAGGTACAAAATATACCTGAACAAAGGGCAATTTTTGGAGAGAAAAATATGCAAAAAATAGTTAATTCGATATGGCTGATTACTATTTGCATGACTATACGTCTTTTATATATAATAAGATAACAAATTAGTTTAAAGCGTATGAACAATAGTAAATATCGTGGAGTGGTGGTGCCTATGGTCACCCCAGTTACTCAGGATGGGCGCCTTGATGTTGAGGCTGTAGTGAGGATTATTGATTTTTTTGCAGATAGTAGCGTTTCGCCTCTGCTTATGGGAACGACTGGCGAGGGTAACTCGGTCAGTCAGGCCGACGGACAGCTGTTCGTTGAAACGGCTGTGAAGGCTGCCAGTGGGCGTATTCTTATATATGCAGGACTGACTGGCAATTGCTTCTCAGAACAGGTGCGCCAGGCAGAAGTTTATACAGCTTTGGGTGCTGATGTTATCGTCGCTACATTGCCTACGTACTATGCGCTGACTGACGAGCAGATGTTTGAATACTACAATACGCTAGCCGATTGTATCACGGGTCCATTGATGCTTTACAATATTCTGGCAACGACACACATGTCGATTCCTGTTGATGTTATTCGTAGGCTGGCCGATCATCCGAACATTGTGGGACTGAAAGATTCTGAGCGCGACTTGGAACGTATGGCGCAATGTATTGAAATAGCCCGAGAGCGCGACGACTTTGCCTATTTCTGCGGTTGGGCAGCACAGTCGGCTCACTCTTTGGAACTTGGCGGAAATGGTATTGTGCCATCTACGGGAAATTTTGTACCCGAAATGTTCGGCCAATTGTTCGATGCAGCCCTTCGTGGTGACTGGGATACGGCCAACCGTCTGCAGGATGAAACGAACGAGATAGCGAAGATTTATCAAAAAGACCGTACGCTGGGTCAATCACTCACTGCCTTAAAGGTAATGATGCAGACCAAGGGGCTTTGTGATCCATGGATGCTGATGCCTCTGACGAGACTGTCAGCAGAAGAGGAACAAGCTATTAAGGACAAATTGAAATTAGTATAAATAGCACGATGCACTGGATTGATTATATCATAGTTCTTGTGTCGATACTTGCTGCTGTAGGAATGGGTATGTATTTTGCCCATCGGCAGAAAGACACTTCAACTTACTTTGCCGGAGGTGGAAAGATTCCTGCATGGGCTGTGGGTATATCCATCTTTGCGACGCTAATATCAAGTGTGACATTCCTTGCCTATCCGGGTGCAGCGTATGCTGACAACTGGATACTGTTGGTACAGGGACTCATGGTGCCTATAGTCCTGGTGGCTCTTATTGGCATTATTGTTCCGCTGTTTCGCAAGGTCATACGCTTGTCAACCTATGAATATTTCGAACGCCGCTTCGGTCTTTTTGCCCGTCTTTACTCTTCGTTGGCATTCACCCTGGGGCACTTCTCGAAGGCTGGCACTGTTTTCTTCCTTGTGTCAATGGCTTTGGCTACGTTCTTGAACATCAACATCTATACCATAGTGCTTGTGTTGGGTATAACCATTATTATACTGACGCTGCTTGGTGGTATGGAGGCCATAGTGTGGATGGATGTTGTGCAGGGAGCCCTGCTGATTGGAGGAGGAGTAATTTGCATACTTATCCTGATGTTCGGCATTGACGGTGGACCGTCGGAACTCTTTTCCATAGCTTCGCAATACGACAAGATTTCGTTTGGACCATATGATTGGGACCTTACTCAGTTGACGTTCCTCGTGATGGTGCTCAATGGTATCTTCTATGCCTTGCAGAAATACGGCACTGATCAGACTATCGTTCAGCGCTATCTGGCAGCCAAGAATGACAAGGAAGCCAAGAAGGCTGCATATATCGGTGTGCTGATGTCAGTACCTATCTGGGCTTTGTTCATGTTTATTGGCACGGCACTCTTCGCCTATTATCATGCACAGGGTGCACCGTTGCTGCCCGCAGATATCAAGGCCGACGAGGTGTTCCCGTATTTCATAGCTCACGAATTGCCTGTAGGTATCCGTGGACTGATTATTTCAGCCTTGGCAGCAGCAGCCATCTCGTCACTCGATGCCGACCTCAACTGTCTGTCGGCTATTGCCGTTCAAGACTACTATGTTCGTTTCCGTAAACACTCCACCGACACCCAGCAGCTGCGATTCGGCAAGTGGATGGTGGTCATTGCCGGTGCCGGAGCCATAGGTGTAGCTTGTTTATACATCTCATGGGGCGGAGAAGGTGTACTTGGTGCCTTGTTCGCTCTGTATGCCATTTTCTCTGCTGGTATTGTCGGCATCTTCATGCTTGGACTTTTCTCTCGCCGGGCCAATAAGCAGGGGTTGTATATCGGAATAGCAGCAGCAGTATTGTTCACAGCCTACGCTGTGCTGACTTCCACTAAGGTAGATATTCACGGTACGGGTGTCAAAGAGACGTTGCTCGATTTGGGCGAATGGAATTTCTCCCACCACAAGTATATGCTTGGCGTATATTCGCATCTTATCGTCCTTGTCGTCGGCTACCTGGCAAGCTTCTTTTTCAAGACCCCGCTTGCCGATAAGGAACTAACCATTTTCGGATATTTAGAAGAAAGAAAAAAGAACCATTAATATGAAAGCAATTACACTATTGCAGCCGCAGAAGATAATATTTGGTACAGGCTGCATTCAAACATTAGTTGAAGATTACAAGAAACTGGGCTTCGGGAAACTCTTTGTGCTGACAGCACCTCCTATTCGCCCGCTTATTGAGGAGGCACTGGGAGACCTGCAGTCAGTAGGTGTCAGTATCGAGGTGTATCAAGACATCGTGGCAGAACCAACAGTCAATGACTTCAAGGCAATATTGTCTTGTGCCCGTGATTTTGGAGCAGACAGTGTGATAGGTGTTGGCGGTGGCAGTGTGCTGGATGTGACAAAGTTGGTGGCAGCATTTATCAATAGCGAACAGCATGTTGAAGACTGTTTCGGCACTGGTTTTATCAAGGCCAAGGGATTGTGGTTCGCTTGTCTGCCTACGACAGCAGGAACAGGTAGCGAGGTATCACCTAATGCTATACTTCTTGATGAGCGCGACCATCTGAAGAAAGGAATTGTTTCGCCATATCTGATAGCAGATGCAGCCTACGTGGATCCAAAACTGACGTGGACAGTGCCTGCCAAGGTAACAGCCGATACTGGCATGGATGCCCTGACCCACTGCATTGAGGCTTATACCAACAAGTTTGCCCATCCTGCGGTTGACATCTATGCCCTGAAAGGCATCCAACTAATCTCTGCCAATCTGGAACGTGCCGTAAAAGACGGCAAGGACGTTGAGGCTCGTGAGGCTTTGGCCCTCGGTTCGCTGTATGGCGGTCTGTGCCTTGGCCCTGTCAATACGGCGGCTGTGCATGCCCTGTCTTATCCTTTGGGTGGTGAGTTCCACATACCTCATGGTCTGTCAAATGCCATCCTCTTGCCAAGTGTCATGAAATTCAACCGTCCTGCCAACTTGAAGCGTTATGCAGAGGTGGCTGTGGCACTTGGTTGTGAACCTGGAAAGGATGATAACGAAACCGCCCAGCGGGGTGTTGATTATATTTATCAGCTGGCTGAAGCCGTAGGTATCCCTCAAAAGCTCACCGACCTCGGTATCCCTCAATCCGCTGTCGATGGCATGGCGAAGGCCGCCATGGAAGTGCAGCGCCTGCTGAAGAACAACCCGAGAGAAGTAACAGAGCAAGATGCTCGTGATATTTACAATAGTCTTTATTAGTATGAAACCAATATTAGCAATAACTATGGGTGATCCCGCCGGCATCGGTCCGGAGATAACGGTGCGCGCCCTCAACCGCAAAGAAACATACGAACAGTGCCGCCCTATAGTGACTGGCGACGCAGAGATAATGCGCCAAGCCGTCAAGCTGCTTGGTCTTGACTTGCAGGTTAATGCCGTCGGCAGCGTCGGGGAGGCTCGGTTCGAATATGGAATAATCGATGTTTACGACCTGCAGTGTGTCGATCTCAGTACCTTTGAGTTCGGCAAGGTGCAGGCACAGTGTGGTAATGCCGCGTTTCAGTATATCAAGAAGGCCATAGAACTGGCAATGGCCGACGAGGTAGATGGTACTGTTACTGCCCCGTTGAACAAGGAGGCATTAAATCTGGCAGGTCATCACTACGACGGTCATACGGAGATTTATGCCACTTTTACTCATACTAAGAAGTATGCCATGATGCTGGCCGACGAGAATATCCGAGTCATTCACGTCTCCACACATGTTCCATTAAGAAAGGCTTGCGACTTGGTAAAGAAGGCCCGTGTCATTGAGTGTGTCGAACTCATTGACGATGCTTGTCGTCAGTTCGGTATAGAGCAACCACTTATCGGTGTGGCTGGTCTCAACCCTCATAGTAGTGAGAACGGCATGTTCGGTTGGGAAGAGGCACAGGAAATAATCCCCGCCATCGAAGAACTTAAGCAACGTGGATTCAATGTCGATGGTCCAGTGCCGCCCGACAGCGTATTTGCCAAGGCCAAGTGTGGCAAGTACGATGGCGTGGTTGCCATGTATCACGACCAGGGACATATCCCCCTCAAGGTCTGTGCATTCAATTGGAACAAGGAAACTGGCAAAATGGAAAGTGCCTCGGGAGTAAACATTACCCTTGGTCTGCCCATCATCCGTGTCTCTGTTGACCATGGTACAGCATTCGACGTCGCAGGTAAGGGTATTGCCAATGATAGTGCCATGACTCTCAGTATCGACTATGCCACCCGTATGGCTATCTATCGGAAGAGTAAGAAATAATAGAAATAGACCGAGAGCATGATAGTCATTGCCGATGACATCACTGGGGCTGCCGAAATAGCGGGTATTGCCTTTGAGCATGGACAGCAGGTCGGTTTGGTGTGTAGCAGTGCTACGTCCGTATGCGAGACTACTGTCATAGCCACTGATACCCGTTCGATGACCGAAGCGGAAGCTATAGCAGAAACTCTACGCATTGCAAATGCGCTCAAAGGGGAGACTCTTGCCTCTGGTGCAAGGTTGTTCCCGCAATCAACGGGGAAACTTCCTTGTGTGTTATTCAAGAAGACCGACTCTGCCTTGCGTGGTCATGTTGTAGCCGAACTGCGTGCTCTCATGGAAGCCACTGGCTACCGTCGTGCTGTATATTTGCCTGCCAATCCTTCAAAGGGGCGCATTATCCGTGGCGGAGAATACTATATAAACAGTACGCCCATCCATGAGACCGACTTCTCGTTCGATCCGGAATTCCCAGCCCGAACATCGTCGCTTAAAGAACGGTTCCCTGACGCAGAGGTTAGTGGTATCGTTATGCCTGATGCAGAGAGTGCTGATGATATCCGACATGTCATAGACCAGTTTGCTGATGGACAGACACTCTTCGCTGGTGCAGCCGATTTGTTTGGCATTCTGCTTGAGAGTCGGAGGTTGTCTGGTTCGAAAATGATCTCAGAACCGAATAGGGACTTTGGAAACTCATGTCTTATTCTCTGCGGCAGTACCCAGAGCCGTGCTCTTGACATTGACATTCCCGTAGTACCTATGCCTCGTGCTATTTATGATGGCTCTGACAACCTCGATCTTTGGGATACGTCGGACTATGATGTCACACACAGCTTGATTCTCACCATTCCCCATGTCCATCGTACGGGTAAGGAAGTTGCCGTTCATCTGCGTACTGTCATGGCCGAAATGACCAGGCGTCTTGTAGCCCGTCATCGCCCAGAACAGCTAATAATCGAAGGCGGCGCTACAGCATGGGCTACGCTTAATGCCCTCGGCTGGACACAATTTAAAATAGAAAGGCAAGTCGCGCCCGGCGTCGTTCAGATGCGCGCTGACAATGGTACTCTGGTCACTCTAAAGCCAGGCAGTTATCCTTGGGGCGGACTATTTAAATAATAATACACTATGCAAGACAATAATCAGGAGATATTCCCCTTAGTAGATGCTGACGGCAACGTCATCGGTTCTGCTACTCGCGGCGAGTGCCACAACGGATCATACCTTTTACACCCTGTAGTCCATCTGCACGTTTTCAACTCGCAAGGTGAGCTATATCTTCAGAAACGTCCTGAGTGGAAGGATATCCAGCCGGGCAAGTGGGATACAGCCGTTGGTGGCCATGTGGACTTCGGAGAGAGTCCACGTGAGGCTTTGAACCGAGAGGTCCGCGAGGAACTGGGGATAACAGATTTCGAGCCTGTCTTCGTCGATAAATACGTCTTTGAAAGCCGTCGTGAGCGCGAACTAGTATATGTCAACCGCACCACTTACGACGGTCCTGTCTGTCCGTCTCAGGACGAACTGGCTGGTGGCCGTTTCTGGACAATGCAAGAAATAAAGGATGCCATAGGTCATGACATCCTTACTCCAAATTTCGAGAGCGAGTTTCAGCGCTGTTTCCCCGATCTGCTATAGTCAGTCTTTCAGTGAGTAGGTTACGGTGGTCACTACGCGTACCTTTTTAATATAAGGGGTGTTGTCGTCGCGATTCTCGATAGAGAACTGTCCCTGGTCGGCACTGACTATCTTGTCAAGTTTTGAGTGTGAGTTCTCGGCAAACTGCTGTGCAGTCTTCTCTGCGTTCTCGATGGCCTCTTGCATCATCTTCGGTTTCATCTCCTTGAACGACACATACTCGTACTTGACGGGATTCTCGTAGCCGCCGTCCACTATTGCCACACCTTCCTTCAGCAAGTCACCCTGACGGGCTATTATCTTTCTAACTTGTGCCACCTGGTTGCTGGTAACGGTGATTACCGACGTTACTATATAGCGATATGGCTTGTTGTTGTCGCTATATTCGCGTGCCTGCAAGTCAATCACCTGGGGGGCATTCTCAGTCAGTTCTGTCTCTTTGATACCATTGTTTAACAGGAAAGTCTTAATCTTCTTTTGTGTCGTTCCTATCCTGTTATACAAGTCGGTCAGGTCGTTGCCCACTTCTTTAGATACGATAGGCCAAGTTACCTTGTCTGCCTCAACTTCCTGTTCGGCCAGACCCTTTACGTTTACTTTGCGGTCCTTGTTGGCAAAGTTGTCAATACCAGCCTTGATGAACCAACCCAAGCAAACGATGCCCAATGCGATGAGGGCAGCTCCGATGATACGATTTTCTTTCATAATGCTTCTTGTTTTGATGATTAACGCTGCAAAGATGCAAAAAAAATATATTTAACGTGCAGGGATTTCCCTATTTTTATGGAATCATTTCCCTATTTCTGCTGTTTTCATCCAAAGATGTAGTTGATAGATAGCAGGGATAAGGATTAACAGAGAGAAGCCCACAGCCATAAGAACATTTGTGGAAGAGCCCTTGAAAATGTCTATCAATTGTATGTCGGAACTGGGATAGAATGCATAGATAAGGTAAGCGGCCGAGTTGTTAGCCCAATGATATGCTATGCCGGGCAGAATGCTTCCCGTCCGCCAGTACATCCAGCCAAGCAATATTCCGATGACGAAAGCATGAGGCATCTGAGTTGGATTCATATGGATTAGTGAAAACAACATGGCAGAGATGATAATGGCAAACCATGGCGATAGCTTGTCAGATCGTAGAAGTGACTTTAGGATAGCACCACGGAAGACCAGCTCTTCTGCAAAAGGAGCCAATAGTCCAATAGCCAGGTATCCCCAGCGGTTGGTAATCATCATGTCGAATTCGTTTTCCAGAAAATTCGGCAATTCAGGCATCTGTTCCTGTATCCATGCTGATGGGATGATAGCTCCAAGGGCGGCAATGACGCTCCAGGTAAGAACCTTCCACTGACGGGTACGGAGCCATTTGGGCGATACTTCTGCCCAACGGGCGATCAGGAAAATAGCAATTACCAGAATATTGGTTATTACTACTGTTGTAATCATCATAGCTGAGGAGTATGTTTGCTTCTCGGCCAGCAACTCCCATAGATATTTTATTGCAAAACCACAAATGATATTTATGGCAACAAATTCGAGAGTGTAGATAATGGCATTCTTCATATAATATGTTTATAAGATTCTTTGTTCAGTAATTCTTCAGCTCGCACAGCATCGCATTGCAACTGTTCCTTGAGCGCCTCCATACTTTCGAAATAGCGTTCAGAGCGTAGCCTCTCCACAAAATATATACTTATTTCCTGCCCATAGAGATCTTTGCTCAGTCCTATCACGTGTACTTCCAGCGTCTGTTTATGTCCGTTGAATGTGGGGCGCATGCCGATATTCATCATTCCATGTCTGAGTTTTTTGCTGTTTTCTAACTTAACCATTACGGCATATACCCCTGGGGCTGGAATAATCTGGCATCTGTCATGTGGCACCATGTTGGCTGTGGGGAAACCAAGTTTTGTGCCAATGTGCTCACCGTGTTCCACACTGCCGGTAATAGTATAAGGATGTCCAAGGCATTGGGCAGCATCGCTCACTTGCCCCTGCTGTAGATGTTGGCGGATGCGGGAAGAACTCACTTCGCCATCGGCGGGCAACTGACGTACCTCGATATTCAGTTCCCGACCATAGCGAACGTAATCTTCAAAACCCTCAACGCGATTGTGTCCGAAACGGTTGTCATAGCCTATTAGCAATATTCTGACATGAAAGCGTTCCTTGAGCACCTGTTCCATGAACTCTCGGGCAGTCATGGCTTTCAGTTCGTCTGTAAAGGGAAGAATCTCAATACGGTCTATGCCGGCATTGGAGATCAGTGTGGTTTTTTCTTCCAATGGAGTGAGAAGCGACTGCTTGCGGTCGAATGTAATGACTAATGACTGCAAGCCATGCTGTCGCGCATCATTCACCACTTGGCGTAAGACAAACTGATGACCGCGGTGAACCCCGTCAAACATTCCTATGGTGGCTACATATCCTTTTTCTTCCATGTTCGTTGTATCCATCTGTATGTCTCACCTAACAATAGTACGGGCGAAGTCCCCAAAATAATACATGCCCACATGTCCCATGATAGAGGCTCTGTGCGGAACATCCTGCCGCCAAATGTAACAATAGCCCACTGTCCGAGAAGTATCAGGGCCAAAACAATCAGGAAGCCACGACATGCCCACAGGCGGCGGAATGCAGAATGGTTGGAACCGAGACTGCGGGCATTAAATAGGTTCCACCACTGCAACATAACGAAGATGCAGAAGAATATTGTCAACTCCTTGGAGTCTATCCCCGCAATGAGTTCGAAATAGTATAGCAAACCGAATGTCAGTATGAAAAAGCCACCACCGATGATGGCAATGCCTTTGAACATCGAACGTGTTATTATGAAGGCATCCTGTGAGCGGGGGCTTTCGTTCATCACCTCACGAGATGGCGGCAGCGAGGCTAATGCCATGGCGGCAAAGGTGTCCATGATGAGGTTCACCCAAAGTATCTGGGTTATCGTGAGAGGCATCTCTGTACCGATGAATGCTCCAAAAAACACCAGCATTAGTGCAGTTGCGTTGACGGTGAGCTGGAAGAATATGAAGCGCTGTATGTTTTTATAGAGCGAGCGTCCCCACATCACTGCATGCACTATGCTACGGAACGAGTCGTCAATCAACGTGATGTCACTGGCTTGTTTGGCTACGCTGGTTCCTGACCCCAGGGATAGTCCTACGTGTGCCCGGTTCAGTGCCGGAGCATCGTTAGTGCCGTCACCTGTTACTGACACCACCTCGCCACGTTGCTGGAGCAGCGACACCAGTCGTTGCTTGTCTGACGGCCGTGCTCTCGACATTACTTTCAGATCACCGACAATCTGTAATGCTTCTTTGTCGCTGAGGCTTGCAAATTCCTGACCGGTAATGGCTTCTCTCTTGTTTAATAGTCCTTGGCTGTTACCTTCAATATTCAGGATTCCTGTCTGACGTGCAATCTCTAAGGCTGTAGCAGAGGTGTCGCCTGTGACAATCTTTACGTCAATGCCTGCATGGCGGCATTGGCTTATGGCTTCTGGAACCTCCTTTCGCAGCGGGTCGCTTATAGCAACTATTGCCAGCAGCGTCTTGTTTTTGGCAATAGCCAATGTTCGCATAGCGTGTTGCTGCCAGTCATTCAGTAGTTTTTCTGCTTCCTGCTTGTCTTCGGAACTGATGTCACACATGGCCATCACAATCTCTGGTGCTCCTTTAATATATAATGTGTCACCAATTGTAGTCGTCATATATTTGCGCTCCGTAGAGAAAGGTTCTCTTCTGGTGATGGGATTATTATCGCGAAGCTCTTGATAGTCGCACCCTTCACTTTGCAACCATCTCAATAAAGCCTGTTCTGTGGGGTTGCCCACGTCATGGGTAGCCGTGGTGTTTAAGGCGATCGCTTTATAGAGTTCTTCTTTATGACCTTCGTGTTTATAATTCACCTCAGCCACAGTCATCTTATTTTCCGTGAGTGTTCCCGTCTTGTCCGTGCATATCACTGTGACAGCACCCATGGTCTCTGAGGCTTGCAGTTTACGAACGAGATCATTAGATTTCAGCATCCTCCGCATATTCAGGGCCAGGGCCAGGGTAATAGCCATAGGCAGTCCCTCGGGAACAGCCATAACAATCAGCGTTACGGCCATCATGAAGTATCTTAGCACAATTTCTGTCATGCCGAGATAATCAGTGCTGTTGGTCCATAGAGGGTCCGTCAGAAAGTCGTGTATGAGGAAGACCATGAAACTCGCAAAAGCTATCGTTCCTCCTACCTTACTGATAAGTTTTGCAAGTCGGGTGAGTTGGATATTCAGAGGGGTCTTCACACCTGTGAGTTCTGTGGCCTGATGAGCCACATTTCCTATTTCTGTGGAGTCTCCAACGGCTGTCACTACAAAGCGACCTGTACCACTCATCACCATCGATGAGCGTAGCAGCATATTCTTGGGATAAGTCTCTTGGTGGCTGGTTTCCTCTTCGTAAACAACCTGTTTGGTGGTAATGGGTTCGCCTGTCAGACTGGATTCGTCAACCTGTAATTCTGTAGCTTCCAGCAATTGCCCGTCGGCAGGAATCTCGTCGCCAGTCTCTACCAGCACAATGTCGCCTACCACAACTTCGCGACGGGCAATCTCCATCACTCTGCCATCTCGCAGGACCTTTACTGCCTGCTCCTCACCCAACTGTGTCAACACGTCGAATCGTTTTACAGCATCCCGCTCAAAATAGAATCCAACAGTTGTAGCAAGTATTACGGCGGCAATAATACCTATTGTTTCGATGAAATCATGCCTTATAAAAGCCAAGACAAGCGACACTAATGCTGCCACCAGCAGAATGCGAATCATCGGGTCTTCATATTTTTCCAGATATAGACGCCACATTGACTGCCGCTTAGGAGGAGTAAGCACATTTTCGCCATATCTCTCTCTGCTAAGCAACACCTCCTGGGGTGTTAGTCCTTGTTTTCTTTTGTTCATATCGGCTGCAAAGTTACATAAAAATGTTAAAATCCAAAAATTCTTTAATCTTTAATCTTTAATCTTTAAACTTTTTAGTACCTTTGCACCCGCTTACAAAAGCACTGGACTTGTAGCTCAGTTGGTTAGAGCAACAGACTCATAATCTGGAGGTCCCTGGTTCAAGCCCAGGCTGGTCCACACTGAAAATCAGCAACTTAGAAGAAAATTCGAGTTGCTGATTTTTATTTTTGCGAACGATTTGCGAACGATTTATAATGTGTATTGATAATTACTTTTGATACGAAAACCGCACTATTTGAGAAACTTTTGATATAAATCGACAAATCAACGCAGTAATGCTAACTTATCAAGGAGAGGTTAGCAAAGACAAAAAAGGTCGCCTCAAAGGGCGACCAAAATATAAGGGAAAAAGAACAAGCATTCATCTTTGCCATCCATGAGAGCGTGACACTTCCTCCTCTTGGATTTTCTCAACATTGTGCTGCTCGGTGCGACAGTAGGAAGCGATATATTCCTCTGCCGACTGCTGCACCGCCTCGTCCCATTCGTGTTCCTCTATACCAGGCGAGAACTTCAGTTGAAGCCTCACATCATCTATTGCTGCTCGTTGACGTTCTGGATTACTGCCAACGAGAGCAAGCAAACGCTTAAAAGCCTCCTTCATGGCAATAAAGAGTTTTTTAAGAATGGCAAGAGCGTCTGGTGATTTCTTGCCATCCCACTTCTGCTCTGCCCACGCTCGAATACTTTGGCAAAGCTTGTTCTTCGCCTCTATGTAGTTCGATGGAATACTGCTGCCAAGGGTATTCTCTATGTCCTCAACCCTCGCAAAGTCACTCTCTGAAAAACTACCATTTCCGACTCGGAACATGACTTTGTTTACCCTTTGCAGCGTGTCGGCAACAGCATTCTCCGCCTTGCGTTTTTCAATAGCGAGAGAAGCTGCAGCGTTGGTGCTTTCCTTGCTTCTGCTCTTGGCTTCTTCCTCCAGCTTTTTCACCTTCTCTTTCGCTTCCTTCCTTTCGTTGAAGGCATTACGCCATGCCTTGCCGATGTCCTCTGCCGTGTCATTATCACCTTTGACGTATAGCTTTGCCGACTCCTTTACTGCTGAAATCGCCTCACGATAGCCTTCTTGTCGGCTTTTCTTCTTCTCGGTTGCCAATTCCTCGGCATGAGCCACCTCTCTCTCTTGAAGTTCTTTCCGAATTTCTGCCAGCTCACCCACCCCGAAGAAGGCTGCAACCTTTGCGCCAGCACCAACCTGCTGCTGTAGCTCTGCCTTCTTCGCTTCCATTAGCTCCACCTCCTTCTCTTTCTCCCGCACTTCCTGCTCACTTTTCTCTATTCTCTCTTGGTGTTCTTGACGTATGGCATTTTCCTCAGCTTGCAGTCGATACTCCACTACATCGAGGTGCTCTGCTCCCGTAATCTCCTTAATTTCCCCACGCTCCATTTCAAGACACTCGGCAAGGGCGGTTTGAATATCAGACATATCTTTCTTATCGAGTTTGATAGTCTTACCCGTCTGCCAATTGAAGAAATCCAATCCGACATGGGCGTGGAAATTACAATGAAATTTCCCGTCTTTCTTTCCGATGTGTCCCTCGTCAAAGTGTAGTGAAGTGAAAATCGTATTTACACCTTTCTCCGCTTTCATCCACTCCGAGAATTTGTGTAGCTGCTCTACGGTGGTATCACTTTTAATTACCACCACCATTTCGCGAATAGGCGACCAACCACTCACTACTATCTTCTTACCCGTTTTCTTGTCTATACGTTCACGGTCTTTAAGAGGTGGCTTTCGGTGTCGCTTATCCATCTCTTGGTAGCGGACTATCATAGCTTCAAAGATGTCCTTGACGCTTGGATAGTTCGCATACCCGTTAGAATACTCATCCACATTCGACCTGCAAGCGAGATGTGGATAAAAGTGGAGGGGGTGCTTAGAGTGAGCCATCCTCTCCACGTAGTCAGGGTCACGGCGGTTGTGTAACTCCACCTGCCCGACCTTGCACGGCTTTATGTGTCCGCCTGTCTTCATAGTTGAACTTTATTATATAAGTGAAACATTGAAGGCTCGGCACAGAGAGACGTTCAGCCCTCGGCAGAGCCCTCGGAGAGCACACAAGAACGGCAGTTCTTATAGTGTGCCTATTAGATTAAATCCTGCCCCCCGTATATGGCACTTTCTTACTCGGAAATTACTCTCCGCTCCGACTCGGTTATGATGTCGTACAGTCTGCCTTTCTTCGGAAGCTCGGTTAGTGTCTCGCCAGTGTCGATGTCGTAGTAACCGAAGAAGTCGTCGCCTTCTATCCACTGGTATATGCCAGCCATCGCATCGGTTTCTATAACCGCAGCCTGCTCGATATCCTCCTCCTTCACCTCTGCCACTCCCCATGCCTTACTCGTGCCAAGGCGAAAATAGACTCTCCGACATTGCATAGCTCGGAAAATCACGTCCATGTGAACCGCATCGAAGTACCGCTTTCCCGATGAGTCTTTCGCAATGAGCTTGGTGAAGTATTTGAATATTTCGAGATACCCCCCATCGCTCTTGACTTGCCGAATATCCTGGGCTGATGCGCTGCAGTCGGGATTGAGCATTTGCCACTGAAGCAGGACGAAGTCGGCAAGTTCCTTGCTCGATAGCAGAAGATGGAGGTGGGGGTGGTATGTGTCAAACCAAGGGTCGGGACTGCCATCTTTGAGGAATTGCCGACCATGATACGTGCACTCCATCTTACGAATGCCAATCACGCCACTCTTCATCGCCTTTCGGTATGTATTAGAGTTGGCGATTTCTCGCCAAAGCCGTTGGTAGCGAAATATTTGCCTTCTCAACTCTTTTGCAGTCACGTTCTGCAGCGTCAGCGTAACAAACCATAGCTCCTTGCACTCCTGCAACCTCTCTCCATACTGATTTATCATAAGCCCCATCTTGTTACGTTGGCAAATGGGACACCAGCGGTTTTTGCAGTTCAACGATTTTGCCAAGCCTTCTGGAGTCACCTCGATGTGGCAGCAACAGTAGAAGCTGTTGCGGTAGGATTTCCTCAGTGGAGAGGTGGGATTTCCATAGTAGAGCATACCATCCAAATGATAACCAAAGAACTTTAATTTATTTCTTTTTTCTATTTTTTCTCCAAAAAATTTGGAAGTATCAGTATTCTTTTCTACCTTTGTACCCATAATTTCGAATGTTTGTTCGCTAAACAAATCGTTCAATACCCCAGGCAGCCTTCCTTCTGCCTGGGATTTTTTATTCCTCCGTTATTCCGTAATGCCCATTGTCAGGGTGGCGCACGTAGTCGGTGAGGTTATCTATCACTTTGCTTGCCTTCTGCAGCACCTTGTAATCTTCATTGACCATGTTGTGTTGCATAACCTGGTGCATACACATATCGACGTATGCCAGGCGATTGATTATAAATTCCTTGTCCATATTCATTTTACTCGTCCTCCTATGTATTTCTTTACGTCCTCGTAATTGTAGAGAATGCGAGAACCAGCCTTGCGGTACTTTAGTTTCCCATCTCGGTTGAGAACCCAGAGTGCAGGGTATTGAATACCCAGCAGGGTTTGAACTTGCTTCGATGTGAGAATTTTTTCACCATCGAAAACGTATGGGGTGATTACTTCTCCGTTCGGTGCTATGTCCGAAGGGACTTGCGGCTTACCTTGGGCAGCTACAATTTCCGCTGCCAGTACTCTTGCGCGTGACTCTATCTCGCGCTCGAGCATTTCTTTTAGTTCTGAACTCATCTTCAATTTTCAATTAAGTAATTAATCATAAAAACGCGAAAAACGCCCACGAGGGACGTTTTCGCCAACAAAGTTACGAAGGGTTTTTTTTCCCCGAAAAAAATCAGATTTTTACATAAAAAATTTAACAAACTTTGCACAAACTGTATATTTTCTATATGGCTTTTTATACAGTTGAGCGATTTTGACGGTGCAAAATAAAAAAAGTTCAAAGCCTCCACGAAAAGCCTTGAACTCAAAAACTTTTATCCCAACAACTTCTCAAGCAGAGCTTTCATTTCTGCCTTGGTGAGTTTATCGAGGTTTCTCTTTTTGTTTCCCTCCGTATCTTCCAGATTAAGGAGGCGAGAATTTTTGCGGAAACGGATGTCCAAAGGGTACATATCCTGGTAGCCTGCGGTCACATTGTTGCCGTGGGAATGTCCCATGCTTTCTGCGATGTACTCCTCTTCAACTCCAGCCAGCTTCAAGTTTGTAGCAAAACTGTGGCGTGCCCATGTTCCCGTAACTCCCTTATCCCAATGCAATACCTCTTTGCAAATGCGCTGAACTCTATCCTTCACATTTGAGTTTTCCTGGGAGGTTAGTTTCCTTCGCACTTCCTCATCTGTCTCACCGTGGAAAATAAACGGGAAAACGAAACCGCCCTTGGTAGGCTTTGCAGCTATTTCTTCAAGGATAAACTTCAAGGGTTTTATTATCGGCACTATCACAACCGAATTATCATTACTCCTGGCAGCGGTCTTCTTTCTTTGGAACTCGAAGGCTTTGCCGCCCTCCTGCCAGTATGTGGCATTATACTCCAGCCTTGCCGCATCTGCCAGGTTAAATCCGTTGCACAAGTATTGCGCCAGAAACAACCCGAGTGATTGGTGTGCCTTTTCGGTGTAAAAAGGTCCCCACTCCTTGGGATAATTCTTTTCAGCAAACACTTTATAAAGCTCCGTCATTTCCTTAACGGTGAGGTAAGACTTTTGCCTTCTCTTGCCACGTGGGATAGTAACGAGGTCGTTATCTTTGTTGCTGAATGGGTATTCTACTTCAGCAAGGAAGCCCTGCTTTACGCACTCATTCCACACAACACGGCAAGTGCGCAAGTACATACCACGTGTAGCGTCAGCTATCTTGCCAACGAGTTTTCCGTTTTGCACTATGCCGTTCTTCATGCCGTCGCTCCATTGGGCTATCACATCTTTATTAACGGCAAAGCCTTCCACATCACCTATAATCTTACGGAAAGAATTCAAAGCCCACCCGTAATTCTCTGCAGTACCTGCAAAGCCCTCTTTTCGCTTTTTACTAATTACCTCTTCCCATATACCTATGAAGGACTTTCCTGCCTCTCCGCCCACATCTACTCCAGAAAGAATTGTGCGAATTAGTGGTATGGAGAGTTGTTGCTTCTCGGCTACTTTCGCCAACCTTGCCCGATACCCTTCTAAAGTGGCTTCCCATTTCTTTTTGATTGGAAAGAGAGAGCTTCGCGAGGCTGTAGTACTAACAACGTCCTCAAAGTACTTTTCGGTTAAGAACTCATCTAAGTGGTAAAAATACCTCTCCTCTTTTCCGTTGGCACACTTATAAAAGCGTATTGTTAACGGATATTTGTCGGTGTTTTTGTTACTTCGCTTATCAAGAAGTAATGACAGGGTGAAATCCCCGATTTTGTTGGTTGATATTGATGTCGTTTTTTTGCCCATAAAATTATTTTGCGAACGGTTTGCGAACGATTTGGGATGTTAAAGCACCTTTTTTAGCATTTTTAGCCTTCTACACTCAAACACGCTGCAAAGTTAGTAAATTATTGACAAACAGCCAAA
>CAMHLV010000011.1 GCA_946186115.1 uncultured Prevotella sp.
AAGCCAAGTATTTTAAGTCCCTCCCATTCTGGGAAAAATAGGATGATCGGGGGACGGTTCTACTGATCATTTCTCGTCCGAATGTTTTGCCGTATAGAAATCTATTTCTACCTTGCGACCCTTCAAATTTGGGGTAATGACAAATCCTTATCCAAATGCCAGAGGTTGTGAAACCTCGAATCGCAGACCGAGGGCACTGAGGATTCTAAGGAACATGCCTGCACCAGGTTCTACGCTGCCATTCTCGATACGTGAGATATACGACTTGTTGGTACCTAGACGCTGAGCGAGTTCTTGCTGAGTAACCTTCTCACGCTTACGGGCATCGCTGATGATCTGACCAACACAATAAGCGTAGGCTTCCTTGCGGAATGCCTCACGTTCAGGTGTTCCTACCTTTCCGAAGCGTTCGTCCATCATGGCGTCAACGCTCATTACGTCATTTTTTTCCTGCATAATATTCTTTTTTTAATTGTATTGCCTTGTTGATTTCCTTTTCGGGTGTCTTCTGTGTCTTCTTTTGGAAGCCGTTGAAGAGCATCACCACATTGCCGTCATCAAAGATGAAGAACACACGGAAGAGGTTTCCGCCATGTTCAGCTCGGAGTTCAAATATCTCATCGCGTAGGTATTTGACAAAACTTGCATTGACACGCTCCTGCGTCTTTAGCATATCGATGACGTAGAACACCTTACGGGCCTCTGCCTCATTAAGAGTGTCGATGAAGTCCTTGAAGTACGTCTTGTACGCTGATATGATTCTTTCGCGTTTCATGGCCGCAAAGATATAAAAAGTTTTCAAATCAAGCAACTTTTAATGCAAAAAAGTAATTATTTCACGAAAAAGAGGTCTTCGCTCGGCTCTGCCGCTTTGCTTGCAAAGAACACCTTCTTCCTCATCCTCTACGAAATGGGCATGGAAGATAAGGATGTGCGCCGCATCATGGGTATCACCCAAGAGGCCATCCGCATTCCCGAGCAAGCTCGCCTACCCGTAGCCTTTCGACAAGGTACAGGATTCAGCAGAATGTAAGAAAGTAGGAAAAAGTCATGCAAAAAAACTCGGCGAAACCCGAAAAAAGGTCGCTGAGGGTACAGATCCTAACCTAGGTAAAGAGTTTTTGGTATTAAAGGGTTTAACTTCATGTTATTTTATGCGAATTATTTGATTGTCATCGAATTTTGTCACGACTCAATAAAGATAATTAATTTTCTCTATTTTCGCTGTTCCAAAATTTGATTGTTCAGAAATTATTCGTAAATTTGCAGCCGAGAACAAAAAGATTACGATTATGAATCCTACAATTGACACATATCGGTTGACAAGTATGGAGGAGCCTTCGGATGCTGTGCTTTCACAGTTGATGAAGGAGGCTGCCGAGGAGGCTAAACGTACAAATGAAGAGGCTACAACCCGCTTCTTTGAAAAGATGCGAGAGGATGCGCAGAAGATTCCAGCCACATGGTAGCCACTGTTCACAAGCCCGTTCTTATTCTCATCGCCGGACCAAATGGTTCGGGCAAGACAACCATAACCACTCAAATATTGCATCATGAGTGGATGGAGAATGCCATATATATCAACCCAGACCAAATTGCCAACGATAAATTCGGTGACTGGAATTCTCAAGAGGCCATCATGCAATCCGTGAAATATTGCGAGGCATTGCGTGAGGAGTGTCTGCGCGAAAAGAAAAGCCTGATCTTTGAAACCGTTCTTTCTGCTGATGATAAGATTGACTACATCCGTCGTGCCCATGAGGCGGGATTCTTTATTCGATTCTTCTTCGTAGCCACATTTATGAGAGGGCGAGCAGTGCGGTGATGATTTGGCGCCATTCCACGATGTTATCCGCTCGACCTTTGGTCGCTTGCAAGGCAAGAACATCGCAAAACCTTTCCTTCTTGTTCATATTCTTTTTTTTTTATACGTTTCGTGCTGCGAAGTTACAAAAAGTTATACGAAAAAGCCTCGGCGAAACCAAGAAAAAGGTCGCCGAGGGTGAAAGTCCCTGCATCCGATGGTGAGCGTGGTGAACTTAGGGTTGGCCAAACCGATGAAGCACATGCGCCACACCAAAACTACGGCATCATGATGATTCCATCGGACTTTGGAAATATCTGAACCAATGATATGAAGAAGGCCCCAACATTCACATAGAACAGCATTTACCACCGTTCTGATTTCATCCTGCGTGCGCAAAATGGAATCAAAGTCAGTCATTCTACAGATTCTTCACTACCTTACATGGATTACCGACTGCTAACGTATTGGATGGAATATTGCGAGTAACCACTGATCCAGCTCCAATGGTCACGTTGTCGCCGATGGAGACACCAGGTAGTATGGTGACACTGCCTCCAATCCAGACGTTATTTCCAATAGTAACAGGCTTTGCCCATTCCTGACGGGTATTCCGTTCTACAGGATCTGTGCTATGACAAGCGGTATAGATACTGACGTTTGGACCAATAAAACAGTCATCGCCGATGGTAACACGTGCTTCATCGAGAACGGTGAAGTTGAAGTTGGCAAAGAATCGTTTGCCTATGCTGATCTGTTTGCCATAGTCACAGCGAAACGGTTGATTGATGAGGAAATATTCGTCGCCAGTATGCCCCAGCAGGCTTTTTAGGATATTCTTCATTCGCAGGGTCTCTGATGGACGGAGCATGTTAAACTCATACAGGATCTCTCGTGTATTCTGCAGTTCTGCAATCAATTCTGGCGTTGTGGCATCATAGACCATTCCTGCCAACATCTTCTCTTTTTCAGTCATAATACTCAATTTGCAGTTGTTAGGTGACGTCGAAATCATCGTGGAAGTCATCATTTCACCTATCTTCTTGTATTCCATATTTTCATAAACTATCATAAAACTACAGTGCAAATATAGCTATAATTCCGTAATTATCACTATCTTTGCCGATAGTTTTAAGTGAATTTTGATATTATCGACATGGATTACCTGCCCAAAGACCCTGCTATACTGGTTTCGAGCGTGAACATGCTCCTGCGTGACGAGGAGTTTGACACGCTGGAAGCACTGTGCTATGCATTCAGCAGAGATCCAAAGCAGATAAAGGAATACCTCCACAAAAGAGGCTTTGTCTGGAGTGAGCAACAGAAACAGTTCAGGCCAATAGGCTACGACCAATGATTACGAAGGACAGCATAGAGACCGCATATAGCTTTCTGCATCAAAAGCGGAACGTCTATATCCATTCTACCCTCGACTGGCAGAAGGATGACATAGAACTGGCTATTGGCAGCTATGTGGATGACATGAGTCAGGAACTCTATGAGGCCATTTCTGATGGCAGGACTGATTTCTTAAGAGACCACAAACGGTTTGGAGATGATATCACTCTGGCTGTTGAGAGTTTAGAGAAAAAGTTATAAGAAGATATATGGAGAATTTTGAAGAGATACTGAGAAAAGACTTGCACCAGTTCCTGTTGTCGATAAAGGAGGTGGATGAGCGGCTGCCGGAATGTCCTGATGTCGAAGAGAAATGGGAAGAGATAGCCAAGGCATATATTCCCGATGGTATCAGGGAGTTCCAGGACTTCCCATCGGCATCACTCGGCTGGATGATGTATATCGGCATGGCCGTGGCCAAGATGTGGGACACCGAATGGGAAGTGATGGAGCAGCGAGAGCAGAGTGATGCTTGCATCGACTCTGCCGAGTCGCGAAAGAACTCGACCGAAGGTCAAATCTATTCAAAGATTGAAGACCTCTATGCCTATATGCGCGACAAGCGAGGCTATGACAGCATGGATGAATACATCCGTGAGGAAGTGCTTTTGCTGCAGGGTGTTGATTACACCATTCTAGAGAAGGTGACGGGCGAATGTGCCTCACGAGTCTATAATGCCCTGATGCACCAACATCTGGAGCCAGGAACAAAGGAGGCCTTCAATGGCTATGTTGTTTGCCTGCACCAGCTTTACTTGATGGGAGCTGCCATGCAACTGAAACGGATGGGCTATCGCATGACGAAGATGAACTGATATTAAGAAGATAATAAACCCTTGGCGCAACCATCCTGTGTACAACTGCTTCAGCTGTTGTACTGAGAATCCTATCGGTCTATCAAACATTGATTAGCTTATCGTAATACGTCACTTTTGGTAAGCGATTCCACAAGATTTATAATACACAAAAAAAATTGGGAATGTACTTTTGTACATTCCCCGAATGGTTTCGAATCGAATTAACCTATAATTATAATCGTCAGAACATTTTACGTTGGTATCATTGAAAAATCATTATAAATAAGGATTGCATACAAAAGGAATTAGTCGTACTTTTGCAGTCGATTTTTTTAACAAAAACTAAAATGGATATTAAAGATTGTTTTTTATTGGCTTCTATGATGCCTATGATGGCTTTTGCCGAAGGTGTAGAAGAATCGAAAGATTCTACTATCGCTAAACATTTTGATGTAGAAGAAGTAACCGTAGTGGGATTCAAACAAGACAAACAAGACCGCGACCCCGTCGCAGTCACTTCGCTTTCTGAAGCTTTCGTTCATAACACCGAAATGCTAAGCATCAAGGATCTTGGCTACACAGTACCGAATTTCTATATACCTGAATATGGTACCCGACAGAACTCACCGGTATTTGTACGTGGCGTCGGCTCTAAGACAAATGGTCCTACCGTGGGATTCTATATCGACGGTGTACCTCACATGGAGCGGTCATCGTTTGACGATGACTTGTTTGACATATCTGCATTAGAAGTGCTGCGTGGCCCACAGGGAACGCTCTACGGACGCAACTGTATTGGTGGAATCATTAATGCCTACACCCACTCGCCACTGGAGTTTGAGGGAACACGCATCAAGGCTGGCTATGGCAACTATAATGACATGGTGGTTAATGCTTATCATTATAATAAGGTGAGCGACAAACTGGGTTTTGCCGTCAACGGCAGCTATCATCATAACGACGGATACTTCCGTAATGTATATAACGACAGTAAGGTAGATAAATTTAACGAGGGATTCCTTAGAGGCAGAATCTTCTTCAAACCTACCGATAGATGGACGGTTACAGCAGACATCAGCTATCGTAACAGCGATCAGGGTGGCTATCCCTATGCACTCTATGATACTGAAACAGAGAAGACTGGCGACATCAACTATAATCGCTACAGCTGGTATCTCAGGCAACTGACGACGGCTGGCCTGAATGCACGATTCGAAGGCAGAACCTTCAGCTTTAACAGCCAGACTGCCTATCAATATATTGATGATCACCAGGCGATTGACCAGGACTTTACCGACAAGGATCTCTATTGGGTTGAACAGCGTGTCCGTCAGAACATATTCAGCGAGGAGCTGACACTGAAATCAAATGTAGAAAGCAGATATCAATGGATATTCGGTGCGTTCTTCTTCAGCGATAATTATAAGAGGCAGCTATATACGACCTATATTGCCCAAAATTTCTGTACCCCAAAATTCTACGACACACTTACAACAGGTCTGTCGGTTTATCACCAGTCAAAATTGAACATCTTTGGCGGACTAAGTGCGCAAGTAGGTCTGCGCTTCGACTACGAACATGCAAAGGAAGATTATACTGCTTATCAGACCGAGCCGTGGGTTACAGCAAATGGAACCCCAACAGACACATACAATAGCAAATTGAACTTCACCCAACTTACACCAAAGTTCACATTAGAATATCTGAGTGTCAATAATCAGTTGGTATATGCCTCAGTAACAAGAGGCTATAAGACAGGTGGTTTTAACTCGATCTTTATTCAAGACGATGAACGCACCTACGATCCTGAGTACAACTGGAACTACGAAGTGGGCGCAAAGACATCGTTGTTTAACCACGTGCTTCAGGCTGAATTGACTCTGTTCTATGTTGACTGGCGTCACCAACAGATTACACAGACCATCGCTGGTGTGGGAAACATCACCCGCAACGCTGGGCACTCTGACAGCAAAGGCCTAGAGTTGGCAATTACTTTCCGTCCGATACGCCCGTTGGTATTCCACCTTAATTATGGTTATACCTATGCCAGATTCCTGGATTACAAGCGCAGCGAGACTATCGACTATACAGGACTGATGCTACCTCTAGTACCTCGCCACACTTTGTCGCTCAATGGCAGTTACACACTGCTACCCGAGAATTCAATCATTGACCGTATGGTATTCGGTGCTGGTGTAAATGGTATTGGTAAGATCTATTGGAACGAAGACAATGCTGTAAGTCAACCCTTCTATGCCCTGCTGAACGCCAAGATAAGTGCCAGTATCGGTAACGTGACTTGGGAGGTTTGGGGTAAGAATCTTACCAACACCGACTATCTGACCTACTACTTTAAGTCGGGTGCAAGCTATGGACAAACAGGGCGTCCCATCACATTTGGCACATCACTGATTCTTGATTTATAGTCATGTAAGCGTAAAGTCATAACCATACAGATTTAAGTGATGGCACATCATGATACAGTAATTATAGGAGCTGGACTAACAGGACTCAGTACGGCTTTTCATCTTAAGAAACATGGCATCGACGCTGTGGTTCTGGAAAAAGAGAACAGGATAGGCGGACAGATACGTACATTTACGGAAGACGGTTTTACTTTTGAAAGCGGACCTAATACAGGTGTTGTATCCTTTCCGGAAGTAGCTGAATTGTTTCAACAACTGGATGGCAAATGCGAGTTGGAAATAGCCCGCGAGTCGTCGAAACGCCGACTGATATGGAAAGGTTCGCGTTTCCATGCTTTGCCATCAGGATTGGTCAGTGCTGTCAGAACACCTCTTTTCACTCTATGTGATAAGTTCAGAATACTTGGTGAGCCTTGGCGTAAGAGAGGTACAGACCCCAACGAATCTGTAGGGGCATTGGCTTGTCGCCGATTAGGCAAGTCGTTCTATGAATACGCTGTAGATCCTTTCGTGTCTGGCGTATATGCAGGCGACCCCATGAAACTGACTACCCGTTATGCGCTACCCAAACTATATAGGCTCGAAGCAGAACATGGCAGTTTTATTCGCGGCAGCATTGCTAAAGCACGTGAACCAAAGACTGAAAGAGACCGTCTGGTTACGAAGAAAGTGTTTTCGGCTGTTGGCGGTCTACAGCGTATGGTAGAAGCCATGGGTAAGGATTTGAGAATCGTTACAGATGCAAAGGATATCAAGGTGATGCCTGTTGGTGATGGTATATGGCGGGTAACTTATAACGGGGCAAATCAGATAGAGTGCCGAAGCATAGTAACCACAGTGGGTGCATACGCACTACCGGATTTACTGCCATTTATAGACTCAGAGCGTATGCAGAAGATGACGAGTCTTTTCTATGCACCCATCATTCAGGTGAGTCTTGGCATCAAAGATGCCAGTGGTTTGGTACGCCCTGCTTTTGGTGGACTCATTCCTTCAAAAGAGAAGAAGCGTGTGTTGGGTATTCTCTTCCCTTCAGAATGCTTCGATAGAAGGTCACCGGAAGGTGGTGCACTATACTCCTTCTTTATTGGCGGCGCTCGTCATACTGACTATATGCAGAAGACAGATGATGAGATTCGCGAAATAGCTATCGAGGCCTTCCACTCCATGCTGAAATACCCCATAGATATGAAGCCCGATATGATAAAGATATTTCGTCACGAACGAGCCATACCCCAATATATGAGCGACAGCGGCGAACGCTTTATGATTATCGACGAGCTACAGTCTCAATATCCGGGTCTTATCCTGGCTGGCAACATGCGCGATGGCATCGGCATGGGAAACCGGATCCATCAGGGTGCTGAAGTGGCAATACAAATATCTGGATATCTGTCTCAGTAATCCCTCATTTTTTGCTTTTGCGCTTTGGGTTCATAGGAAACCAACCCTTCTCTACTCGTTTCTTCTGAGAGAAAAGTTCACCTATGCCCCAAAGGGCAGAAGCTCCAAAAACGCCAAGAAACGAAGATAAATAAACGTTGGCAATGAAAAGGGCTGATAAGCAACAAGTTATTCCGACAATCAGATAGATGATCCAGGGACGAGTACCCCAATAATACTCTGTTTTGATGACGATAGGATGCCAAATGCCTATAGTGACAAAAGTCATAATGGCTATAATAATACCTGTATAATACATATTTTGTCAGATAATAATTCAGTTTGCAAAGTTAGTCATTTTTTTTGATATTATTGTCGTATTCTATATTATTTTTTCGACTATTTACAAATCAGGTGCCTACCTCACGGCAGGCACCCATCTTTACCAAACTAAACAATGCTACTTTTAAGCGAGAGAAGACTCTAATAAATTTGGAGTAGGCCGAGCGTAAGCAACTTCAATCAAATGTTGACTTTGCTTTCGCTACTCCTTCAGTTACGCATGTTGACATTTGTTACACTTACCTTTTCGCTCGCAGTAACGCTCACACTGGGCACAGATGTCGTAGCCAAGCATGGCTCCAAGGATGAAGTCCTCTTCGGGAGTCAGCTCATTCAGTGGACGGGTAACAAACAGACGGATGGCATCGAGGCACTCCTTGCGACCGAAATACACATTGACATTCTCCTTGCCTGCGGGCTGGACCACGTAGTCGATGGACTGACGGCCCAGCCGGTTGGTGGCAAATGACTCGAAGCGGCGATTGCAGGTGAAGAGTATCATCCTGCGCACACCTTTCTTATATTCGTAGATGTGGTTCATCAGTACTCGCATCTCTGAAGGAAGTACCTCTTGCCTCGATGTCTGTCGTTCTACCGTCTGCTGCATACACGAATAGTTTAAAGGTTTGGAGAAATCTCAGCTACCCACGCATCGATGCGGGCATCGGTCTTGTCATCCTCGTTCACATCGTCCAAGGGCAGTCCCACGAACTTACCGTCAATCACAGCCTCGGAGTCATCGAATGTGTAGCCGTCGGTGCTGACAGCACCAACGAAGTGAGCTCCGCTCTCCTTGATACCGTTATACAGTTCGCCAATACCACCCACGAAGGTGTCACCATACGACTCACAGTCTCCACAACCAAAGAGGGCGATGGTCTTGTCGGCAAGATTGGCATCCTGCAGCACTCGCATACCGTCGTACCAGTCATCCTGCAACTCACCAGCACCCCATGTCGAAGTGCCGAGAATCAGGTTCTGGTTGTTTTCTACAACCTCAGCTGTTAAATCCTGCACATTGATGACTTCACAACCAAGTTTCTGGGCTATCTTCTCTGCGATAGCCTCGCACGTTCCAGTAGAGGAACCAAATACTACAATAGTCTTATTCATTTCTATCTTATATAAAATGGCTAAAAAATCTCGTTGCAATGATGCGAAAGCATCTTCGCCTTTTTCGAGTGCAAAGGTACAGTGATTCCATAAACTATGCAATACTCAAAAGTTGTGCATTTCTTTGTCACGTCCTCAAAACAGCTTTCAAAGCAGATTAATCATAATTAAGTATCACCTCATAAATGATTCTAAAAAAACTCCCCAAGTACCCACTATATGCTATAAACTTTGTACCTTTGCAAAAAACGAAATGTACTTATGTCAAAAGAGTGAAACAAAGCAAACCATCTACTATTGTAAGAAACACAGTTATAAATGATATTAAGCGTATGACACAGACTATAGTATATATCCTAATTGGCATCAATGTCTTGACTTTCGTTATCTATGGCATTGACAAGTGGAAGGCGAAACGTGCAAAATGGCGTATCAGAGAAGCAGTACTTCTTGGATTGGCTGTCTTTGGAGGTAGCATCGGTGCTTTGTTGGGCATGCAAGTCTGGCATCACAAGACGATGCATAAGAAATTCAAATATGGACTGCCGCTGATTCTATTAGCTCAGATAGCCCTCATATATTTCATTAACAAATGAATGCTTATGTCGTACGCGACGTATTGTTAAACAAGCTTAAAGTTTTAGATAAATCGCTTGCGATATAAAACAAAAACCATACCTTTGCACCCAGAAATATCGCAAACGACAGAAACAACGATTAAATATAATTAGTTATGGCAAAGATTTATGATTTCAAGGCTCTCACGAGCAAAGGTAAGGAGATTGACTTCAAGGAGTTCGAAGGTAAGGTCTTGCTGATTGTGAATACAGCCAGCAAGTGTGGTTTTACGCCTCAGTTCGCAGGACTGGAGGAGATGAACCAGAAGTATAAGGACAAGGGACTGGTCATCATCGGATTCCCCTGCAATCAGTTCAAGGAGCAAGATCCTGGCAACGACGCACAGATTGAGGAGTTCTGCCAGTTGAACTATGGCGTGACCTTCCAGATCATGAAGAAGACCGATGTGAACGGTCCTGCTGCTGAGCCTATCTTCGAGTTCCTAAAGGCACAGGCTCCCACAGAGGAGTATAAAGGATTGAAGGCTAAGGCTACACGTGCGATGTTGAAGACTATCAGCAAGAGTGTAGAGAAAGACAGCGATATCCTTTGGAACTTCACAAAGTTCCTGATTTCAAAGGACGGAGAGACCATCAAGCGCTATGCTCCCACCACAGAGCCAAAGGACTTTGAGAAGGAAGTAGAGGTCATGCTCGCTTAATTATGAGTTTCGAATTAGGAGTTCAGAGATAGTTATGCATGCAGAATTACAACTCGACAATCAGATTTGCTTCCGTCTCTATACAGCTACGCGACTGATCACGCAGGCCTACACACCGCTGCTAACAGAACTAGGTATTACCTATCCGCAGTATCTGGTGCTGATGGTGCTATGGGAGAAAGACAACCAACCCGTAAATGACATCGCCCATCGTCTGTTGTTAGAGACGAATACCGTTACTCCCCTACTCCAACGCATGGAGAAGCTGGGAGTCGTCAGCCGCAAGAAGGGTGAGCAGGACAAGCGCCAGCAGATTGTCAGCCTGACAAAGATAGGAAAAGAAATGGAGGGAAAGGCCTACAAACTCATTCCTTCAGGTATGGGCGAGCAACTATCTGCCTGTCCGCTGAAACTCGAAGACTATCAGCATCTCGCACAAGAATTAGACTCGATTATTAACACATTAAAAAAATAAAAGAAACGATGACAATACAAGAAGCAATCGAAGCCCGTCACAGCGTAAGGGCTTACAAAGACCAGCCGTTGACAGAGGATGTCATCAAAGTGCTGACTGAGAAGATTGCAGAACTCAACAAGGAGGGCAACCTGCACATACAACTGATTAGGAACGAGCCCAAGGCTTTCCAAGGGAAGTTGGCCAAATACGGCAAGTTCAGCGGAGTGCGTAATTACCTCGTTATGGCAGGCAAAAAGTCGGATGACCTGAACGAACGTGTAGGATACTACGGCGAGCAACTGGTGCTGTTGGCTCAGACGTTGGGCCTGAACACCTGCTGGGTAGGACTCAGCTACTCAAAAGTGCCAGGAACTTATGTGCTCGAAGATGGTGAGAAGATAGCCTGCTATATTGCACTCGGCTATGGTGAGACTCAGGGTGTAGGCCATAAGGTCAAGACCGTTGAACAAGTCAGCAATGCCAGCGACGTGACTCCATCGTGGTTCAAGAAGGGCGTCGAAGCAGCCCTGCTTGCGCCAACTGCTGTGAACCAGCAGAAATTCTCCTTTGAATTGGCCGGTAGAAAAAACGGTCGCCCCCAGGTGATTGCCAAGAAAGGATTCTCAATGATAGGCTATGCTCAGTTGGATTTGGGCATCGTCAAGTATCATTTCGAGGTGGGCGCAGGCAAAGAGAACTTCGAGTGGGCATAGATAAGTGATTAGAATGGAACAAACTGGATTAGACTTAGCAACCTACATGAGCGGCAGCATCAGCCGCATCATGGCGAAGGCCTATAAGAACGTATTGTCGAATCCGCGCGAGGCAAAGTTTGCATTCCGCATGCAACAGTTGTTTGCCAAATCGGAGAAACGACGCAAAAAGGTACAGGAAAAGGAGAGCATAGATGTTCCCCCTTTCCTCATTAGCAGTATCTCAACAACATGTAATCTGCATTGCAAAGGCTGTTATGCTCGCAGTAATGGTATTGCTAACGACCAGGAAGCGGAACGTAGGGCAACGATGACGCCCCAGCAATGGCAGCAAATCTTTACCGAGGCTGCTGATATGGGCATCAACTTTTCGCTCTTGGCAGGTGGCGAACCCATGATGCGTAAGGATATTCTGGAGGCTGTGGCTGAGGTAAAGGATATGATCTTCCCCATTTTCACCAATGGCACACTCATCGGCCCTTCCTATATGGAGTTCCTTCGCAAGCACCTGAATATGGTGCCTATCATCAGCATTGAGGGAACAGCTATGGGAACCGACGAACGACGCGGACAGGGTGTGTTTAAACGTGCCATGCAGTCGATGGAACTGCTGAAACAGGAAGACCTGTTCTTCGGCACAAGCATCACGGTAACCACTGAGAATTATCAGATGGTAACCTCGTCTGAGTTTATCGACCAGCTGCGCTCATACGGTTGTAAGATTGTGTTCTATATAGAATATGTACCTACGGAGAAAGGAACAGAGCATCTGGCATTCGGCGATGAACACGTGGCTGAGATGGAACAGGTGCTTGAAACCCGCCGCGAGGAGTACGAAGACATCATATTCCTATCGTTCCCAGGTGATGAGAAAGCCCTTGGAGGCTGTCTGGCCTCAGGTCGCGGCTTCTTCCATATCGGACCTGATGGTAGCGCAGAGCCATGTCCGTTCTCTCCCTTCAGTGATAGTAATGTGGCCGATATGGGCGTTCGACAAGCCCTGCAATCGCCACTCTTCCGCAAGATTCGTGCTGCGCGCGCCCTTGGATGGGAGCACACAGGCGGCTGCACACTCTTCGAGCATCGCAAAGAAATAGAAGAATTGATAAAAGCATAATCAACACAATAATTAAAAAACAATGAAAAAACTAATGACTATCTGCCTAATGGCAATTGCAAGTGTGCTGGGTGTTTCAGCACAGAGTATTTATGACATCAAGGTGAAGGAAGATGCGGGCAAAGACGTTTCGCTTTCAGAGTACAAGGGAAAGGTACTGCTGATAGTTAACACCGCTACCCGTTGTGGATTTACGCCACAGTACAAAGAACTGGAGGCACTTTACGAAAAGTATCGTGCCGAGGGCTTTGAAATTCTGGACTTCCCTTGCAACCAGTTTGGTGAGCAGGCTCCTGGCACAATTCAGGAGATTCACCAGTTCTGCTCTGCCAACTTCGACATCCAGTTCCCGCAGTTCGATAAGATTGAAGTGAACGGAGCCAATGAGCACCCGCTATACACCTATCTGAAATCGCAGAAAGGTTTCTCAGGCTTCGACACCAACGACAAGACGGGTAAGTTCATGGACGATATGCTCCGCAAGCAGGATGCCGACTACGACCAGAAGACTGACATCAAGTGGAACTTCACCAAGTTCCTTGTCGCTCGCGATGGACATGTGGTGAAGCGATACGAGCCAACGGATAAGATAAGCAACATTGAGGCCGACGTCGCCAGAGAACTGAATCCCGTGCTTAACAGCATCATGACACGTACCAGCATCCGTCAATACACCAATCAGCCTGTGTCGAAGGCTGACATCGAGTCGCTTCTGCGTGCAGGTATGGCAGCACCGACTGCAGTCAACAGACAACCCTGGCATTTTGTTGCCGTGACCGACAAAGCAAAACTGAAGGAGTTGGCAGGCAGCCGTGGTCGTATGCTGGAGCAGTGTGCATTAGCTATCGTGGTTTGCGGAAATATGGACAAGGCCATGCAAGGCAAAGGTCAGGCCTACTGGATTCAGGACTGCTCTGCAGCAACAGAAAACATCCTGCTGGCAGCCCATGCCCTCGGACTTGGTGCTGTATGGACCGGTGTCTATCCCATGGACGACCGTATGGCTTATGTCTCAAAGTCTGTCAAACTGCCTGAGAACATCATCCCACTCTGCGTTATCGCCATTGGCCATCCTGCAGAGAGTCCCACACCAAAGGACAAGTGGAAGCCAGAAAACGTATCATATAACGAGTTTGGCGGAAAGACAGAATAACATCTGAGCAGAGTTAAAGCCGTCTTCTGCCCGACACCCCATATTTTCTCTACCTTCAGCTGCGCGATGAAATCCAATGCCCTGTCTGGATGAATCACCGTCAGGCCATCGGGCTACTTGGCAAAGGCTATCTCACCAACTTTGTCTTTTGCGTCGTTGGTGCCGTAACGGTCTTGTGGCTTTGGGAAAAACTGTTTGATTGAAGAAGATGAAGTGGACGGTACTAACAGATAATCGCATTACTAATCATAAAAAACGGAAACAGAATATGGCTATTACTGTAAATTTGAGTAACCAAGTTCTACCCTTTATCTAAAAAGAACGGGAGCCGATTCCAAATTGCCTTCGACGTTTGCCCCCATGTCTTTCGACGTTTGCCTCAGATTGCCTCCATTGGCCCCATGATTATATGAATACAAAAGCACTCGTCGTTATTGACATCCAGAACGAAAAAACAGACGGAAAATAATAATAATTCGGTGACAACGTTACCTCTTCGGCCATTATCAATCCGACAATGTTTCCTACTTTTCCATCCTATACCTTTTGGGATTGACGCCCTTCATGCGGGTGAAGAAACGGCCAAAACTGCTCTGATCAGCAAAGTGCAGGCGTTCGGCAATAGCTGCGATACTTAGGTTGGTGGTCTGTAACAGCCACGAGGCTTCCATCAGCAACATCTGATTGATGTAGTCCACCACGGTACGTCTCGTTACCTGTCTGACGATGCGTGAAAGGTGGATGGGGGTAATATGCAGTCTGTCGGCATAGAATCCGATGTCATGATGCTCGATGAAGTGTTGGTTCAGCAGTCGCATGAAGGCAATAAACAACTCTGTGGAGCGCTCACTGATATGCCCCGGACCGATGTTCTGGGCCATCGCATCCATCAGGTCGAGCACAAACTGAGCGAACAGGGTGCGTAATGCCTCATGCATATAGCGGTGGTTGGAATGCAGATAGCGGACGATTTCGAGCATGTGCTGCCAGAAATGTGCTGCCTGCTCATCGTCAAGGTGGATGATGGGGCGCCCGAGTTCTGCTATGGGCTGATAAGCGGTATGAATCACATTGCGCACACCAGGAATCTCGAGTGCCGCCTGCTCGTCGACCATCAGGCATACGCAATGATAGTTCTTCGAACCATTGATAATCCTGACCTGCACCCCAGGTGAGTAGATCAATAAGTCGCCCTTTTGGAGTGTCAGCATCCGGTCATTATAAAGCATTTCTAACCAGCCATCATGCACCAGCGTATAAGTATAGCCAGCCAGCGCCTCCTGCATCTGGTTGGTGAGAAACGTCTGCTTGGTATTGCCTTCTGTGCAAAACAACTCATTGGAGACCAAGTTGTCGGGCGACATACCGATGACGGATGTCAGGAAATCCCTTAGTCTGTACATATCGATATTATTTATTATTTGACGGCAAAGATACAAATAAAAAATGAAAAAATGTTTGTTTGAGTAGAATTTTTGATTGTTTAGGACAATGATTGTATGCTGAATAATCCGTATATTTGCGGAGTGATTTTTATATTAACTAAAACAATCAAGTATTATGACTAAAGAAGAAGCATTGAAAAAGTTCGCCTTTTATGGCGCAGCATGGTTTGGAAACAGTAAGCAACATTTTGCCTTCTCAGCATATTGCCGTCTGCAGGGCTGGAACAAACTGGCTGATAAATGGAAGGACGAGGCTGAGGAAGAATGGAAAGAGGCAGAAGAGGTGCTGCAGCGCCTGGTAGAACTCGGCTGCAAGCCTGCTGACCTGCAGGAGGCTATGAAGACGATTGAGTTCCCCTTCTACGATGATCCGAAGCAGCAGATTGAGTCTGACTATGCTCCCGATGCTATCAAAGACCTGTGCGTGATGGCTGCTGCCTTCGCTGATGACTACATCACCCAGAAGCTTATCTATAAGTGGATTGAGGAAGAGAAGGACCACATGGCTTGGGAGTGCCAGTACCTCAACTATATCGAGAAGCTGGGCTACGAGAATTTCCTCGCCGCCATGATGTAATTTACAAACAAACTACTACTTATATATATGAAAGAAAAGGTATTACAATGTATGCGTGAGGCAGGCAAGCCCGTCTCCGCCGGTGACGTGACAAAGACACTGGGTGCCGACCGTAAGGAAGTGGACAAGGCTTTTGCCGAGTTGAAAAAGGAAGGCGCTATTGTATCTCCCGTCCGCTGCAAGTGGGCTCCGGCTCAGTAAACACGTAAAACAATTAGACAATGGAAGCAACAAAGAAAGTATTCGATTTCCTGGAGAAAGCAGGAACGTTTTATTTAGCAACAGTAGAAGGTGACCAGCCCCGCGTACGTCCTTATGGAGCCATGCTCTATTTTGAGGACAAGATCTACATCATGGCCTTTGGCAAGACCAACGCCACCCGTCAGATAGCCGCAAACCAGAAGGCGGAGATTTGTGCCTTCAAGGGACAGACTCTCCGTATTGGGTGCAAACTCGTTGAGGACAACCGTCCTGAGGTGGGCAAGGCGCTCGTCGACAAGATGCCCGTATTGAAGCCCGCCCTGGGCGAGAACGGTGAGAACGGCGTGATGTACTATCTGAAAGATGCCAAGGCCGACTTCTTCAAGATGATGGAACTGGTGGAGACCATTACGTTCTAAACCCGTAAGCCATGATTATCAAAGCTGTAAAATTCAGGAAGAACGGTTATTACACCCAGCCTTTCGCCTTTGGCGGTGAGGAGGGCGCGGATAAGTTCGACCACAACATCCGCTATCGCGGCAGTCTGCAGAACTATCTGATTGACACCGGTTCGGAGGTTATCTTAGTAGATACAGGTCTGCCCGCAGGCTTCCCTGAGGAGGTTATCGACGAGAAGGCCATGGCCTATACAGGCAAAGACATTTGTAGTTACATGGAAGCGCTGGGCGCTCTGGGCTACAAGCCCGAACAGGTAACAAAGATTCTTCTGACCCATCGTCATGGCGACCACAGCGGTGAACTCCGCTCGTTCCCCAATGCGAAAATCTATGTAGGAGCCGACGAGATGCAGGCCGAAGAACTGAAGGGCCTGCCCAATCTGGTGCCTGTAACTTATACCGACGGACCCTATCACAACTTCCCTGACACTCAGAAAATCTGCGACGGCGTATGGTTCGTGAAGGCCAAAGGCCATACCAATGGTAACAGTCTGGTGATAGCCGAGAGCGATAGCCTCTACTATATGTTCGAGGCCGATATTACCTATGTCGACGAGGCTCTGTATGAGAACAAGCTGTCGGTGGTCTACGACGACCTGCCCGCTGCCCGTGAGACACTGGACCGGGTGCGTGAGTTCGTCCGCAACAATCCTACGGTGTATTGCGGCACCCACACCCCACAGGGCTATGAGAACCTGGAGGCCAAGCGGGTGATTGATTTGGATAACCCCGTGCCAACCGTTCTGGCTGAGGTTGATTTCTCAAAGGGCGAGGCTTCTGGTAAGTATGTCTGCTCAGTCTGCGGTTATGTGTATGACCCAGCAGAGCACGACGGTGTGGCCTTCGAAGACCTGCCCGATGATTGGCGCTGTCCTCGCTGCAAGCAACCCAAGGAGAAGTTCAATAAGGCATAAACACTTAATATAGAATCCCGACAGCGGAAACCTTATTTGTAGGTATTGCACCGTCGGGATTTTTTTTGTACCTTTGCCGTCGAAATGGAAACGATTCTCATAGGTCTGCTCATCCCCTTGCTGGGAACCATGCTCGGAGCGGCATTCGTCTTCTTGATGAAGGACGAGATGTCGCCTCGTCTGCAAAAGTCGTTGTTGGGCTTTGCCTCGGGGGTGATGGTAGCGGCCTCTGTTTGGTCGCTGCTCATTCCTGCGATGGAGATGGAAGAGGCAAAGGGATCGTGGTCAGTGTTCCCTGCTGCCGTCGGCTTTCTTTTGGGCATGGGCTTCCTGCTGTTGATAGACGAGCTGACCCCACACCTACACATCGGCACCGACAAGCCAGAAGGTCCCCGTTCACATCTTTCTCGTACGGCGATGCTGGCCTTGGCAGTCACCATCCACAACCTGCCTGAGGGTATGGCCGTTGGCGTGGTGTTTGCTGGTGCAGAAAATGCTGCTACTGGTCTTTCTTTGACTGGTGCCTTGGCCGTCTCTATCGGTATTGCCATCCAAAACATACCTGAAGGAGCGATTATCTCCATGCCTATGCGAGCAGCTGGAAACTCGAAATGGCGCTCATTCCTTATTGGCAGTCTCAGTGGCGCCGTAGAACCCATCGGTGGCCTTGTTATCATCCTGCTGGCCTCGCTGATGACTCCAGCGCTGCCTTATCTACTAGCCTTTGCCGCCGGAGCTATGATATACGTTGTTATAGAAGAACTGATTCCTGAAGCTTGTGAGGGTGAACACTCAAACTTCAGCACCATTGGTTTCGCCATTGGCTTCGTACTAATGATGGTGCTCGATGTAGTATTAGGATAATTGAGAATAGTAAATTGAATAATTACAATTATGACAATCAAAGCAATCAGAATGTTCGACGGTGGATTCATGACCCAGGCCTTTGCCTTCGGTGGCTTCCCCAATGCACAGGAAGTGGCTGACGGCATCTGGTTCATCGAGGCCAAGGGGCATACCTTCGGCAACAGCATCGTCATTGCCGAAAACGATGGTCTATTCTATATGTTCCACGGTGACGTGACCTACTGCGACGCTGCCCTGAAGGCCAACAAACTGAGCATAGTTTTCGAAGACATGAAGGCAGCTCGCCAGACCCTCGACCGTGTACGTGAATTCGTCAAAAAGAACCCCACTGTCTATCTCTCCACCCACTGCCCAGAGGGCTACGAGAATCTTGAGATGAAGCGCGTGATGAAATTATAGTAAGACGATGAAGAGGGGCTTTAGAAAAAACAGGCAGCACTGAGGCTGCCTTCCAAACGGGTTGTGGAACTGCGCTTAGTTGAACCAGAACTCTCCACCGAGTACCTGAGCGCCTACTATATAGGCTTTATTGCCTTCGGCCTGAGTTTTATACTCTTTGTACTGCTGGCCGTTATCAGTCTTTTTAGTTACCATAGATCTACCAATTTAATATACAATTTCACAATGACTAAAGTTTCTGCTGCAAAGGTACGGCGAAAAATAGAGATGCGAAATACCATCAGCACGGCATTTCGCATCACTTATGTTAGGTATTTCAGATATAATCGCATGAGATTTCGCGGAAAATTTGTATTTTTGCAGCGTAGAACTAATATGAAGTAAGTTAAACTAATTCTCCGCGTAAAAAAATGTTAGAACATATTGCAGATTTCACGGCATGGCCGATACTGACTGGTATTCTTGTTGGCTACGTTGCCAACCGCATCATGAGCGGTGAGGGCAAAGGATGTTGTATGAACCTTATCATTGGCATCATAGGAAGCTATGCCGGTACTTTTATTAGCCATCTGCTGAACATCGAACTGCTTGGCAAAGGCTATCTCACCAACTTTGTCTTTTGCGTCGTTGGTGCCGTAACGGTGTTGTGGCTTTGGAAGAAACTGTTTGATTGAAGAAGATGAAATATCTCAGTACAGTGGACTATGTGTTTATCTCTCACGGACATAACGAACTGGTGATGCTGCCTTTGCCACCTTTCATCGTGTAATGGGTGACAAGATACATGCATTATCTTGCGGAACGACAAATAACGATATGACAGACAAAATATCGTTGGCAAAGAAGTACTAAGATGTCTTGGAAACTGAAATATCGCTGTAAGGCCTGTGGCTACGAGGCTGTGGTGTATGAGGGACGTGGATTGTTCCGTCAGCAGATTATACCCATGTCTTGCCCTGACTGCCATACCATCCAGAATATTGTGGTGGGTGGTATCATTGCTGACGTGGCACCATCCTACAGAAGCGAGGTGGGCCGTCTATGCTTGCAATGCGGTAGCGATAATATTCGTATCTGGGATGGTAAGACTTGTCCCAAATGCCAGGGAGAAATGGAAAAAACCGGAGAAAAGGAGTTTTGGACATGAAACAGACAAAATAAAAATATGGTTAATTATGGATTAAAGGACAGAGTGGCCCTGATTACAGGAGCAAACAACCCGCAGGGCATTGGAGCGACCACGGCGTTTGCCTTTGCACGTGAAGGGGCAAAGGTGGTATTGGCCTATAAGAAAATCCCAAGGCCCTTCGACAAGACAAAGACTGACAGGAATGGAACTGACAGATACTTTCAGGCAAACGCAGGGGATGCAGATGTCGTGGAAAGCAAGCTTCAGGAGATGGGTGCTGACTACCTGATTATCGAAAGTGACATCTCCAATGAAGGTGCTGTCAAGGAAATCTACTCGAAAACACTTGTACGATATGGAAGAGTGGATATCCTCGTCAACAATGCTGCAGACGGCGATTTGGATGGATTGGATACCATCGAGAGAATCACGCAGAATGTGATTGACGATACCTTTGCCGTCAATGTCCGTGGAAGCATCCTGATGACGAGGGAGTTTATTAAGAATCGTGGCGATTACGGCAGGATCATCAATCTTTCTACAGATGCTGCACAGGTGTTTGCTGGTCAGATTACATACGGAGCAAGCAAAGCCACTTTGGAAGCATTGACTCGCAGCATCGCCCTTGAAGTGGCGAAGTACGGAATTACCGTGAACTGTGTAGCTCCTGGCCCGACCCAGACAGGATGGATTGATGAAGACTTTGAAAAGGAAGTCTTAAAGATTATCCCGATGGGCAAATTGATCGAACCACAGGATGTTGCAGAAACCATCCTGTTCTTGTCAAGTGAGCAGGCTAAGATGATTACAGGACAAGTCATAAAGGTATCTGGTGGACATGCACTCTGACCATATAAATATAATTGTAAAATACAAAAGGAGAAATTCATGATTTATCGGAGGGATGCGAAGAATGGCGAGGCCACTTATTCACCGAAGACTCACTCTGCCCCGCATTTCGAAGGCCACTACGTAGAGGGTATGGAAGAATGGGCTTCGTGGTACTGCTTCAACAAGAAGGAGGACGGAACTTATGAAGCTGAGCTTGATGAAGCATGGAACGAAGGCAGTCACTATGGCGGGGGAACCATCAATGTGGATATTCCCAAGGAGTGGTGCGCTCTTTCCTACGATGACTTCCTCGAACATGTCATCACCCTTACAGCAGCCACACATTATGGTTTTACGGTCGATGACCTAAAGGAGAGAGAAGGTCTGAAGGAGTTTTTTGGATTTACAAGATAATATGAAGAAGATTCTATTTTTTATTCTCGCCGCAGCTTTGATGCTGAATTGCTGCAACAAGACAGGAAAAGCCGTCAGCGACACAGATTCGCTGTCAACTGACACCGTAGCTGATGTTGGAATAGACAAACATTCCGAGGCCTATATCCGCCAACGCATCGACACCATCTACAAAGGTGTTGGCAAGTCGACCATTGATAGTGACGGGAATGAGGTGAGTTATATCCGCAATTCCTTCAACCGCGACAGTGCCTATTGCTCTGAGCGCTACTACGCGCTGATGAAGGAGGCTACCGAGCTGTGCAACGAGACTGGCGAAATATTGTACGACTTCGATTACTGGGTATGTGGACAGGATTGGTCTGACGACTGGAGCTACAAGGTAGCAAAGGTCTATGAAATAACAGACTCTACGGCCCTTGTAGATCTCGCCATCCACAACTTCAGCGATACAGAGACCACTATTGCCCTCCGCTTCGAGCGCGACGATTGGTATATCGATGATTTTTCACCTTCCAAAGACGGCAATGACGACAAGAAATACCTGCGGGAGACCATCCGTCAAGGGCTGAAGATCCGCGAAAAGGCAAAGGCACTTGTAGGCTATTGGGGCTGGGTTGGCGATGACGGTCCTGAGTTGCTGCTACGTCTGGAAATGAACGGCAAAGGGCTGGAGGTAACGGAGTGTAACATCTACCGCCTCTATGGTTTCTACAAGGCCACCGCTTCCTTCAATGGTACAGACCTTTCTGTCTATGAACTCGAATACGACGAGGAGAATGAGAAACTTATCCATGAGTTCCATTTTGATGCCCACCGGGACAAAATGGGGATCTGACAGGCGACTGCCATATCAAGCATCCATTAGCCAACAGGAATTACGATGGCCCACTCACGCTCCGGGAAGGCTACTTTAAATATCGTGATGGCGCAAAACGAAATCTATCTGATTATGCAGAATAAACAGTAATATGGAAGAGAAAGATATAAAAGGCCGTATGGTGACTATTGACATTGAGAAGGCAAATATTTTTGCTTTAAGGATAATGGTCATTTCAGGCATTATTTTCTTAGTACCATTCTTTATAATTTGGTTTGAGAAGAATAATTTCAGAGAACTCTTTGGCAGTTTTGGCGACTGGGGTATTACATTCGTCCTTGCTATCGTGGGCATCGTGGTACACGAACTGATACACGGCTTGACATGGGCCTACTATGCCCAAAAAGGTTGGAAAAGCATTAGTTTCGGTGTGATGTGGAAGATGCTGACCCCCTATTGCCATTGCGACGAGCCGATGCGCATCAGAAACTATATAGTGGCTGCCATGATGCCCTGCATCGTTTTGGGCATTATCCCTACCTTCATCGCTCTCTTCATTGGTAGCCTGCATCTGTTGGCATTGGGTATATTCTTCATTGCCTCAGGCTCTGGCGACATTTGGATGACGTGGCTGCTGACCAAGGAGAATCCCAAGAGTATGGTTCTCGACCATCCTTCAGAAGCAGGCTTCTATATTATAGATTAGAGATATGAATCCAGTAGCCATCCGATTATTAAACCAGCAGTTGATAGTGCCTCAGTTCAAGACTCCTACTGAGTTGGTCAGCCACATGGGCGCTATGCAGGCTCAGGAATACCGCATGATGCGCTGGGCTGTTGAGATGCGAACAAAGAAACCGTCGCACAAAGCCTTCAAGGAGGCATACGACAACGGACGGATTATCCGTCTGCACCTGATGCGAGGTACTTGGCAAATGGTGACAGCCGAGGACTACTGGCATTTCCATTACCCTCTGCGCTCCCAAGGCCATCGCTGTCACTAATGGATGGATGAGCAGTAATAAAATCTCTATTCCCGACGAAGAACTCCATCGTGTACGCTACATCTTGGCCCAGACAGCTGCCGATTTAGGAAGTTTGACGAAAGAGGAGTTTGTTCAGGCATTAGCCAAAAAGGATATTTCGATGGACGACCATCGTCTGTCATACCATATCCGTATGGCTGAGTTTTCCGGCACCCTTTGTAGTGGTGACTTGCTGCCCACAAAAACTACCTACGCCCTCACTGCAAATAAGGTAAAGCGCCAAGGAACAATCGACAGGGAGGAAGCTCTTATGCGTTTTACCCGTAAATACTTCCAGAGCCATCAGCCTGCCACGCTGGAGGATTTTGTCTGGTGGTCAGGACTGAATATCAATGACTGCCGTAAGGGTATTGCGTTCTTAGGCGACACCATCCACAAGGAAACGTGGAAAGGCAGAGAGTTTTATCTCACGGATAGCTGTCGGACACGAGGCTTCAGGACAGGCAAGCTGCTCTTGATTCCGCCATACGACGAATATCTCATTGGCTATAAGTCTCGCGACATTGTGCTGCCTCCAGATCATCGACACCGTGCTCACAACAACAGTGGCATTTTCCAACCCATCATCGCCCGTGACGGAATCATCTGCGGCAATTGGTCTCCATTCCGAGAAGACTGTCAAGCGGATTTCTTCGATGGCAGCAACAAGACAGAGAGCTTACAGGAAGCATGGACTCAGTACCAACGATTCAGGCAAAAATAATAAGGAATGGCAATAACAGAAGATAGACTCAGACAGGCATCCAGCGAAGGCGGTGCACAGGAGATTTACAAAGAAGTAAAGGCCAGTGGTCCGTCAGCGATTATCGCTGAACGTCATTGAACGACTGGAGATGTCTGAAGATGACCTGCGAACAGAATTAATGGAGATTGACTACTACAAACCTGCCGTAAAATGCGTACGTAACAGGATTCTAAGAGGTAAACTCAAATAAGTAATTGATAATGCAACTTTTTGCATCGTTTGTACGTCTAACAAATATAACTTTTAAAGAGAACAATTATGATACTATCAACAACCCCACAGATTGAAGGTCACCCTATCCGCGAGTATAAAGGAGTGGTGACAGGCGAAGTTATTATTGGTGCCAATGTTCTTAAAGACTTCATGGCTGGTCTCACCGACTTCTTCGGCGGACGCAGCGGTTCGTATGAGAAAGTACTCATCGAGGCCAAGGATTCTTCCATGCGCGAGATGATGCAGCGTGCCCAGGCAATTGGAGCCAATGCTATCGTTGGCATCGACATCGACTACGAGACTATCGGAGCCAATGGCTCGATGCTCATGGTAGCCACCAGCGGAACTGCCGTAGTAATTTGATGAACGAAGAGAAACGACTGGAAAGGCGCCAGCGTCTGATGGACAACCGAGCCTATCAGACGCTGGAAGGGCTGACCCGCTACATGGATCGCTACTATCTGGATGCGCTCATAGGCGTCATTCCCGGATGGGGAGATGCCATTGCCCTACTCTGCGTCGTACCGTTCGTATATTTCTCTGCTGGTGTCATCAGGAGCGTTCCGCTGACACTGGCCGTACTGAATAATGCCCTGCGTGATGTGCTGCTTGGCATGATACCGTTCTTCGTAGGTGATATCATTGATATCTTCCATCGTGCTAACACCCAGAACATGCAGATGATCCAGGGTTTCGTCGATGGCGATGAAGCAGTCATCAAGCAGGTTAATAAACGGGCCTGGCAGTCTGCCATCGTCCTTTTAATTCTTCTCCTACTCATCGCCCTCATGATTTGGTTGCTCATATCCTTCGGCAGCTATCTGTACTCTATCATACAGCCATGAAAATATCTGAACCGATGATATGAAGAAGGCCGAATATGTATCCTACCCCAGAAGTTCCTTCAGTTTGTTGACATTGCTGCGCGAAACAGGGATGGCATCGTGGATGTGGCGCATCACGAGCTGCATGGAACGGGAATTGGAGGAGATTTGTTCCACCTGACCGAGATTTACCATAAAGGCACGATGGCAACGGACTATCATGGGATGAGCCTGCAGCTTGTCTTCCATCTGTTTCATCGTGGCACGGAGCATAGTGGTATGCACTTCATTTCCTTGTAGCTGGCAAACCTTGACATAGTTACCAACAGCTTCTATATACAATAAGTCTGAAATCTTGAGGGTAACACGTTCGTTGGTGTTACCTTCGAGTGTTATCTGTGAATCCTGTTCAGTACCACCTACCGGAGGGTTATCCTCAGTTTGTCGGGGGACACCAGCGTTTGAATTCTGCAATTTCTTGAGTTGTTCGTTAAGTTGCTTGGTTTCTTCGAGTTCTGCGACCATATAACGGTTACGGAACTTGAATCGCCAATAGAGTCCGATAGCAAAGGAGAGGAAGGCGACTATTGCCAACGTCTCCAGATAGTTGCCCAACGACAGCTTGTTTCCCTCAACCAGACTGCTCATCGCATAGTGGCGATAGAGACAGATAAGCAGCGATATCAATGGCGTATTGATAAGCTGGAAGTGGAGATTGCGGCTGATAATATAGCTGACGCCACGATCGTAGGAGCGGGGCATGCGGACAATGTATCGCAAAATCACTTCCGTCAGGAAGCAGCTGAACAGACCCAATGCGAATATGGCAAGCAGATGAATATATGCCTGCCACTGCCACACTTCGAGGCCAAAGGGCTTGAAGATGGCAATCGCCAGCACCATGAAGGCACAGCTGATGATTCGGATGCTGATGGTTTCTTGATGACCTTTGTTCATACGGCTAACAAAGGTAAAGAAAAAAAGTGGAAAGTGAAGAGTGAAAAAAATTTGCTCCCGTTCGTCACTATATGCTCATTTCATCCCACTTTCATGCCAGTTTATCACAAACCAGTGCAGAATATCCCAGAAATTTGGAGGGCAAGTTTTTAACTTATATCTTTGCAGCGTTATTAGGAACGTTTGCAACTATTCGCAATAAGACAGCGTCAAAATATAAAAAGAAAAGAATATGAAAAGAATATTTTTGTCAATTGCCTTCATAATTGGTTTGTTAATGCCGACAACAGCCAAGGCCAACCGATGGAGCAGCGAGAACAGAGCGATGCTGGCATCAAACATGTCGAGTCACGACAGAAGTCGGACAGTGCTCAAAACACAAGACTGGGGCGGACGAATCATCGACGAGAAGGGCGAGCCAATGCCTTTCGTGAATGTAGTGTTGCTATCCCTACCCGACTCTGCTTTTGTGCAGGGAGGCATGACTGACGAGCAAGGCATGTTCAAGATTGTGACTGATGTGAACAATGGCCTGTTCAAGGTGACCAGTGTGGGCTATCAAACCTTATATATTAAGGCTGGTCAGAACCTGACCATCCAGATGAAGGAAGACACCCAGCTGCTGCAGGAAGTGGTTGTAAAGGGACAGCTGCCCAAGACTCACGTCAAGGGCGACGCCATGCGTACCACCATCGCCGGAACCATCCTGGAGAAAGCCGGAAACGCCTCTGACATGCTGAACAAGGTGCCCTCGCTGGAAGCCGAAAAGGACGGTGGTACTGTGAAGGTGCTGGGTCGTGGCGATGCCGAAGTGTATATCAACGGACGGCGAGTGCAGGACCTCAAAGAACTGGCCCGCATAGACGCCAGCCAGATACAGCATGTCGACGTGGTGCACAACCCTGGTGCCCGCTATGCAGCCTCCACGAAGGCCGTGGTACGCTTGACGCTGAAGAAGGCACAGGGCGACGGCTTCGGCTTCCAGAACAATACGCAGGGCATGTACCAGTATGACTGGTCGGTGAACAACAACCTCAACCTGAACTACCGTACGGGCGGCCTCGACGTGACGGCCTCGCTGTGGGCAGGCAGCTACGGTCATTCTAAGTCGCTGCAGGAGAACCACCTCTATTATTTCGTAGGTCCTGACCAGGTTGACAGTTACACCTCGCAGGACAGCAAGATGCCTTGGAAGGGCTGGTCGCCGCAGTTGCAGGTGAACTACATGGTGAACGAGAACCACAGCTTTGGTGCCTACTACAAGTACGACCGTCACCCCAAAGGCGACTTCAACAGCACGTTTTATACCGTAAATTACGTGAACGGCAAGTATTCCGAGCAGTCGGAGAGCCGCATCTGGCAAGGTGAGACATTTACCAAACACATCTTTAATGCCTACTATAATGGTAAGGTGGGACAGTTGGGCATTGACCTGAATATAGACGGTCTCTTCGACGACACCAAGACACCAAGCAGTACGACGGAGACAACCAATCCCGCACCTGACCTGACGACTGAGGGCGTCTCCTACGGGACTGTCCGTGCCATCAATAGCAACACCCTTAGCGGTAATAACTTCTGGGCATCGAAGCTTATCTTCTCCTATCCTGTGCTGAAAGGCAACCTCTATGTGGGCGGAGAGTACAGCTACAACCACCGCACCGATGCCTACGACTTCACGGCTACGGACAATGTGCCCGTGAAGACCACCGACAACGAGATCAACGAGAAGTCTGCTGCGGGTTTCGTGGAGTATGGACGCCCGTTTGGTAAAGTATATGTCCAAGCTGGTCTGCGCTATGAGCACTTGAAGAACGACTACTACAACTTCGGTGTGCGTCAGGACGAGGTATGCCGTAACTATGGCGACTGGTTCCCCACGGCATCTGTCTCTGTCCCCATAGGTATGGTGCAGCTCTCACTCTCCTATCGCCAGGACATCCAGCGCCCGAACTACAGCAACCTAACCAGCTCGACCATCTATATTAACCGCTATACCTACCAGAGCGGCAACCCCTATCTGTTGCCGACCTATACCCATAGCCTCGTGCTGAATGCCGGTTACAAATGGCTTGGTTTGAATGTAGATTTCGGCCGAATCAAGGATAATGTGATCATGTCAACTGAGCCTTATCCCGGCTCCGATGATCCGCTCGTCAGCCTCGTTCACCCCATCAATAGTGAAGAGGACTATAATCAACTGGGCATTTATGCCTACGCCCGTCCCGTTATAGGCTGCTGGCATCCAGCATGGAGCATCTATGCAGCCTTCCAGAACTATAAGTCACCCTGTGCTGACGGCTCTGTCATAACACTCGACCGCCCATACTTCAATCTCTCGTGGCAGAACGACATTGAACTGCCAAAGGGCTGGCGACTGACTGCCAATTTCACAGGATGTCCGAAAGGTCAAATGAACAACTACAGCATCGAGAGGGCTCAGTTCAGGGCTGATTTCGGGGTGCAGCGCGACATCAGTATGCGTCGTGCCGGTCTGCTGACCGTCGATCTGCGCTGCTATGACCTCTTCAATAGCAACAAGACCGATGCCATCATCTATGGCTATCGTGAATTGACCGTCAAGAACCCTGCCCGCCGCACCTTCACGATGAACCTCGCATGGAAGTTCAACGAGGCCCGCTCGAAGTATCGTGGCTCTGGTGCCGGCGAGAAGCAGAAAGCAAGGATGTAACGGCCATCTCGGCTGTCACTTTGCTTTGGATGAAGCGTTCGACGCATTCTTCAACTATCAGTAATTTTGCAGCATCAAATCATTTAATTAAAACAAGATGAAAAAAGACATGAAAGAACGGATCAGCGAGAGCTCGCTAGAAGATGGCCGAGTCGTGAAGGACTTCGACAAAGTCAACTTTTGTCAGAGTTGCGGTATGCCACTGACTGACGAGGTGCGTCAGCGACCATCTGCTGCGTGAGACGATGAAGATGAAGACCATTGGCATCAACGAGACCAAACGCATGGTATACGGATGCACAGTGTTCTGTCTGATTATCTATCCCTTCTCCTACTTCACACATACCTGGAGCCTGGCTTTTGGCATAGCTACCTGCCTGATGGTTCTATTCTGTGCAGTGGCCACCTGGTACATGCACAAACCGGTCGAACAGCTTAATTTCATGCGCGACGACTTCGCCACAGTAGCCAGTGTCATGGCCCGTTTCAAGAAACAGTACAATGACTGGCTGCACTATGTCACCCCTGCGCTCATCATCCCCTGGCTCGCATGGGCTTGCTACGAGTTTGCATGGAAGAATGCTCCAGAAGGTATCAATCCCCTGTGGCTGTGCCTTCCTTTGATTGCAGGTGCCGCCATCGGAGGTGTAGTAGGCTACTGTTATCACCGCAAGGCTGTTAATGCCGCTCAGGACATATTGGATGAAATCAACAATTAATAAAGACCATATTTGTTATGAAAACAAGAAGAATAATGATGGCAGTAGCCATGATGCTGGTTTGCATGAACAGCATTGCTCAAGAGCAGCGAATGAAGGAGTTTCAGGAGTTGTTGTCGAAATACGAAACTTCCTATCGTGACTTAATCAAGAGCGGGAAATATGAAGAGACCATCGCTCCCCTGAAGACACTCATCAACATCCTCGACACAACAACCATCTGTCAGGTGACTTCTATACCTGAGCGGGCTCTCAACGAGTCGAAAGCCTTTTACTACTACGACCTGGCATGCTGCTATGCGCTGACGAAACAGAAGACGAAGGTGCGTACCAATCGTCAGCTGGCTCTGAAGGCGCTGGAGCAGTCGGTGAAATTGGGTTATAAGGATTATAACAACATGCTGAACGACAACGACCTCATTTCGCTACGCAAGGACAAGAAGTTTCAGGAGTTGTTGGCCGTGGTTAAAAGTCGCAAGCCACTTGGTATCCTGCAAAAGTCGGCCCCATACGCTAAAGATTCAGTAGTAATGGATAATCCGTTCCATTATCAGCCCCATATGTCGATGAACCTCAAAATGGTACGTGAATACTTCATGCTTGACTCCGTGGCTGGCCAGGGCGATGAACTGTCGAAGATTATCAACCTGCTGCACTTTGCCCACGACAATATCCGCCACGACGGAAACAACCGAGCCTTCGCCGAGTTGGATGCCATCGACCTCTACAATTACTACAAGACTACGGGACGGGGCGTGAACTGCCGTCAGTTGGCCATATCGCTCTGCGAGATGTATCTATCGATGGGTATTCCAGCCCGCTACGTCACCTGTATGCCTGCCGACTCTTTGGATTATGAGTGCCATGTGATTAATACAGTATGGTCTAACCAACTGCAGAAATGGCTCTATATCGACCCTACGATGGATGCATGGGTGATGGATGAGAATGGCACGATGTTAAGCATTGCCGAAGTGCGCGAGCGTCTTATTAAGAATCAGCCCCTGGTGCTCTGCGAGACGGCCAACTGGAATCATGAGAGTCAGCAGACCAAGGACTACTATCTGGACGAATATATGGCGAAAAACCTCTACTACTTTGTCTGCAAGAAAATAAGCCGCTTCAATCCTGAAAGTGTCTATCGCAATAACGATCCTGAAGGAGACATCCGATTGATTCCGGTAGGCTTCGTCAACAACAACTGGAAGTGCGACACTACCACCGACCCAGAGTTCTTCTGGGCAAAACCAGGAGATGAAGAGCGATAACTTCATGGAGTGCGCGACATGTCGCATAACCCAATAGGCCAGCTCTCCATCATTCATATTTCTATCGAATAATAATAGTCTTCAGTTTTTCCCCTTGTTGATGATATAGATACCAAGTGCCGCAAGTCCGCCAGCAAGAGCATATTTCAGATGGAATGCCTCTCCAAGGCAGAGGCATGAGGTGACTGCACCGACAATGGGAATCAGCGAATTGTATATGGCGACTTTACCCACTGGATTGCAACTGAGCAGTTTATTATATAGTGCAAATCCTAAGGCGGAGATGGCTATGAGCAGCAACAGGCAGATGATGCCGAGCAGGTTGACATTAGGCAGAGTGCCGCCAAGGGCAAGCCCTGGAATGATGAGCAGCATGCCGCCGATAGTGAGACTGAGGCCTGTACCAACGAAGACATCTATCCTACGACTCAGTCCGCGGGTCATCAAGCCTGATACTGCACCGCATATTGCATTCATGATTATCATACCATCGCCCAACCAAGTAAACCGCCCGCTCTCGGCACCACCGAGATTCAATGCAAGGATTCCGCTGAAACCCACAACGCATCCTACAAGTTTGCGGGAGGTAAGTTTATCGCTCTTGAAGCATGCACAGGCCAGCAGCACCACGAGGAATGTGCTCAGCGAGTTGAGAATAGCGGCACGAGATCCTTCACTATGCGACATACCGACGTAGAAGAAGAAATAGTGGAGCGACGTGTTCATCAGAGCAAAGGCAAGCAAAAACTTCCAGTCGGCCACCTTGCTCGTCTTGAACGAACGCCCACTGCTACGTGCCACTGTCTGGACTATCAAACCAGCAACAGCAAAGCGAATGCCTGCAAAGAGCATCTTGCTGCCTGTCATATCGGCAGTGATGCCAAAGGCACCAAATCCCACTTTGATTAGTGGGAAAGCCCATCCCCATGCTATTGCTGCCGTCAGTGCAAACACCACAACCCATGCAGGCCGCTGGAATATAGATATTCTCTCTTGTTCCATCATCTTTCAGTAAAATTGAGGAAACAGACTCTCAGACGTTCTCGAACGTTCTGATGAGGTGTATCACCACTCCCCAGACTTCGAAACTATCAGGGTTTTCTATCTTAAACACAGGATATTTGTCGTTGGCTGGGCGCAGTTCGATATAGCCCTCATTTCGATGTGTCAAGTCAAGATACTTCATAGTGAATTCTCCGTTCCACCATGCCAGGACTATTGAACCGTCATGGGGCTCCACAGCCCTGTCGATAATCACCCTGTCGCCATCGAAGATTCCTGCATCCTTCATCGAATCGCCTATCACGTCGCCATAGAACGAAGCTTCAGGATGACAGATATAGTCACGGTTGAAATCCAGCTTTTCATGTTCATAGTCATCGGCAGGCGAAGGAAATCCCGCCATGACGCTGGCATGCTCGAGTTCCAGCTTTGTGTCAAACTTACCCCTTATTATCTTGATATTGCCCATGCTCTCTGAAACTGTAAGAGAGGATGCGCAGGCACCCTCTCTTTACTTATAGTGTGATTACTATTGTTCGTTATGAATATTAAAAGAACAAATAGCGGTTGTCCTTAACATCGGCCTTCAGGTAGAGCTCGTTCATGAAACGGCTGGCAGCCTGCATAGCCTGCTGCTGCAAGCGCTGAGCCTGCTGCTTTGCATCGAACTTCACACCCTCGCGAGTCTTCTTGCTGAGTACCTGGAACATGTATGCAGCACCATTACCCTTGACAACTTTGGGGCTGAACTGACCCTGCTTAACGGCAGCAACAGCACCGCTGAGAGCGGGCTCTGAACCACCGGCAGCCTGAACGAATACAGGAGCGGCAAAGGTAATCTGATTAACGCTGTCAACCTTGGCACCCTTAGTCTTGGCTGCAGCAATGTCTTTAACACCAGCCAACTTCTCGGCAGCCTTCTCAAACTTCTTGTCGTTGATAACCTGCTGCTTGACGATGTCTTCTACGTCAGCCAGATCACGATAGCCCACGGGGTGAACCTTGGTGAGGGCAATGACAAGCAGATTGTCGTTGTTGCCACACTCATAGAGAGGAGAAACGTCGCCTTCCTTGGCATCGAAAATCCACTTCATGGCATCGCGTGTTGAACGCAGACCGGCAATATTGTGCTCTGAGTTATATACATTCTTACGCTCCTGAACCTTGAAACCAAACTTCTGAGCATTCTTCTCGAGAGCCTCGAGGGTCTTGTTCTCGCTGACATACTGGCTGAACTTGTTGTAAGCCTGAGAGTATGTATCCTTAGAGAAGTCGATGGTGTGCTTAACTACAGCTACATCATACTTGTCAACCATATTGCGGCGTGCAGTAACCTGAAGCACGATATTGCCCTGAGTGAACTGCAGGTTCTTGGTCTCACCAGCACCAAGGGTGGTGATAGAGCTGATATAGTTCTTGGTATCAGCATCTAATGACTGAGAGCGCTCGTACATGGCAGAAGTCATCCATTGCTTGGCACCTGTCTGACCATACTTCTTTGCAAGGGCCTCAAAGTCGGCACCTCCCTGCAGAGCAGTATAGATGCTGTCGGCACGCTTAGCGGCCTCATCGGCGGTCTCGCCACCAACCTGAATTACACGATACTCAACTGAGTCGGGCTGCTGAACCTTGTTGATATACTTAACGACGTTGAGAGTGTTGTCGTACTTGGTCTCGAAAGGAGCTGAAACCTGACCGATCTGCATAGAGTCAATCTTTGCAGCGATATCTGAAGGAAGAGCGGCACGTGTTACAGCCAGGCCAAGATAGGGCTGCTGAGACTGTGCCTTGCGCACTACCTCGGCAACAGCCTGACCAGCCTCGAACTGCTGCTTAGCATCCTGCATGGTCTTCATCAGAGCGGTACGGTCGGCTGCAGAAGCTTCAACAGCGAAATCAACGTACTTGATATCGCGGCTCTCGACATACTGCTTGTACATCTCCTTCTGCTCGTCGTACTTTGCCTTGAGGTCGGCATCGCTGACCTTAACATCGTTGTCGTTGATAGAGGCATAGGGTACGGCTGCCAACAGCACGTTGCTCTCTTCGTTCTGATCAGCAAAAGCCATCTTGGCTGATACAGGGTTTGAGAGCAGGCACTGGCCGAGCAGAGACTGATACTTCTGTGCCAAAATCTGCTGACGGATGTTCTTCTCAATGAACTTCCAGTAGTTATAGATGCGCTGATACTGCTCTACCATATCTGCAGAACCTGCTGTCTGCTGTGCCTTCTTATAGTCGGCCAGGAACTTGGTGAGCTGCGTAACATCGAAACGACCGGTCTGCTGATTGACGAACGGAGTCTGAGCAAGCATAGGATTAGTACCAGCCTTCAGAATGTTCTGCATCTCCTGGTCAGTAACTGTGAGACCGAGCTTAGCTGCTTCCTTCTCGAGGATGGTATTGTTGACAAACTGCTGCCATACCTGATCCTTAACCTGGTTGAGCTCATCCTCAGAGAGGTTGTCGCGGCCCTGAGTCATCTTGATGACATCCTGGTACTCATCGACAAGAGCCTGAAACTCCTGAACCGAAATTTTCTTACCTAACACTTCGCCGACCTGTTGACGACGCTCGTTGCTTGTTGCTTCGCATGAGCGGAACATCTCTTCGGCAATGAACGCAAAAAGGGCCAGACCAATCACTGTTGCGAGAACTGGTCCCCAGCTTCTAATTTTTCCAATTGCTGCCATTTGTTTTTAATTATTATTTAATTTTCTATTTTCTTTCAAACCATTTTGGCTTATGATGCTTTCCCTATTATTGACGGGAAAAGACTATTTTTCAATTTCAGCCTGCAAAGTTAGTAAATTCCCCGCAAACATCGGCAATTTTTTCAGAAAAAATGCCTCATTGAATGACTTTTAGCCTCAAAAGTTCAATTTTTGTCATAGTATTCTTGATGATTTTGAACTCGAAATGCCCTATTTTCACTACTTCGTTTAGTTTGGGGAACGACTGATACTCATGGAGTATAAGTCCTCCAACTGTCATGTAGTCGTCGCTTTCTGGCAGGTCGAGATCGAAGAGTTCATTGACCTTCTCAATCTCCAGTCGAGCCGATATCATGTATTCGCCTTCAGCCAGTTGCTTAGCAACGTACTTGGTGTTGTCGTGCTCGTCTTCGATATCGCCTGTAATCTCTTCGACAATATCCTCGAGAGACACTATACCACTGGTTCCGCCAAATTCATCAACGACTACTCCAAGTGACTTCTTCTGCTGCAGGAAGATGTGCATCAGTTTGCGTGCTGCCATCGTCTCTGGCACGAAGGGCATAGTCTGGATGTGCTTCGAGATATCTGTGACATTCTTGAACAGTTCTGAAGAGTGGATATATCCAATGATATGGTCGATGTCATCGCGATATACTACTATCTTGGAGTGTCCGCTCTCAATGAATTTGTTCTTCAGTTGTTCGAGGGTGCATTTGTCAACATCAACGGCCTCTATCTCTGTACGCGGCACCATACAGTCACGAACCTTGGTGTCTGAGAAGTCAAGAGCATTATGGAACATCTCTACTTCGTCTTCTATCTCGGTGTCATCTGATGCATTGTCAATGCTCGACTGGACAAGATAGTCCAAGTCAACCTTGGTGAACTCCTTGCCCTCAGCCTCCTTGGGAATTTTGGCTCCAAAGATGCGCAACAGACCTCGCGACAGTTGGGTTGAGAACTGCGACACAGGATACAACACGATGTAGCATACATAGGCTGGCAGTGCAAAGAATGTCAATAGTCCGTTGGGATTGGAACGGAATATCGTCTTTGGCAAAAATTCACCAGTAAATAGTACAACTACTGTTGACAGCAGTGTATCGCAAGTGACGCGCACCCCATCGCTGAACGGTTCGAAGAGTGTGGCATCGAAGATTTTTGCAAAGAGGATACCATATACCACCAGTGCGATATTGTTGCCTACAAGCATCGTGGAGATGAAATTGTTGGGATGGGTATAGAACACATCGAGAGCCCGCTGAGACAATCCGTTCTTTTCACGGTCCATTTCGGCTCGCAGCCTGTTGCTCGACACAAAGGCTATCTCCATACCTGAGAAGAAGGCCGAGAAGACCATCGTCACCAGTAGTCCTATAATCAGGTTTGTCATGGTTTGCTGTTGATAAATGGTTTTGGTGTTGCCGCATGGCGTGTAGCAGCAGGACGCTGTGGCGGTGCTGGACGCGTGGTGTCGGCAGGTGTACCAGCCTGATTCTGCTCTGGCTCCATATCTTCCGACTGGAACGAGCCCACACTATTGGTCACTTCATAGTGGGTCATGTGTTCATCGCTACGGAAGTAAGTGCCTTGTAAAGTGCGCTCAGGGGTAATTACCTTTGAGAATTTATGGGAGTAGAACTCGTGGCGGACGCCGTCCCAGAATAGTTCCTCGCTGTCGAATATCAGCCCGTTGACATTGCGTATATGCACTCTGCCGCGCAGCTCCCAAAGCCTCTCGTTCTCATAATACCACGCTGTATCGGCATTAATATATCCCTCGACATGAAACTTCTCGTCGAATTGCTCGAGGAAGATGCCCTTCTCGAAGGTCCAACGAGGCCGCTGCTTGATGGTATTTACATCCCAGCGTTCTGTGACAATCTTATACTTTATTACGCCAGAGTCGCTGATGAGGGTATTCACTCCATAGCTCGTCATCATCGATACCGAGTCGCACTCACGGATGGCAGGTGCAATATGCGTCTGCTGTTCTGTGCAGGCAGCTAAAAGTAAAAATGGAAACATGCATAAAGGCAAAAACCGTCTTACCTTTTCAGCACCGAACAACACCCTTCTGTCTAATGGCATATTCCAAGTTTACTTTTTACCTTTACACTATTAATCCACCTTCCATTTTGCGAACCAACGTTCATTGAATGTCAGTCCAATATTGATGCGGAAAGAATTCTCTGTTATGAAATTGCTGGCAGAGCTACGCACCCACTGTGCACTGATATTCAGCGACGTGCGATTGTTCCAAGAGTTGATAATGGGAATGCCAAAGCCTGCACTGACAGAAAGTTCCTTCGGCCCTTCTATACCATTTATATTATAATATGGTGTAGTATAGGATGCTCCAAAGCGATAATGGACACGATGGAAGAAGCCACGACCTCCAGTCATAGGATATGGTATCCAGTCGGCACCAAGAGTAACCTTGTGACGATCCCTCAGAATACCATCCATTGCGCGATATACCGGTTTATCGGTAGATTCATCAACCATTGGATAACTAAGCGAGCCCCACTTCTGCAGCGAATAGTCGGCACCGACAGTTAGGCTGTTCTTATGCAGATACGTGAAACCTCCTCCGAATGTGAAGGGAATACTGAGGCCGTTGGCTACGCTGTCGGTAGTAGAGGTCGAGACACTTGTCTGCGAATTGGTATTTACGATATTCAACTCTGCATCAGCACCAAGTTTATGGCCTATACCTGCTACAAATCCAACAGTGAGGCGGTTATCCTTGCCTATGGGCTGTGAATACTGGGCTCCAAGGTCAAGTTTCCACGAATTGACTCTAGCCGAATATTCGCGTCCCTGCGTATTCACATAAGAGTCGCTCGCTACGCTATAGATAGTCTTGCTGTAATTTCCCCAAAGATAAGAGATATTTGCACCAATGGAGAAATTCTTGATAGGCTCTATTCCTAAGCCGAAGAATGCCTGACTGAAACCACCACTACCGCTATAGGTATTGGTGAAATAGTTTTCTGCCGACTTTCCACTGGGCAGAGCGTCGATAAAATCAATAGTATAGTAATTGTAGCCAATGTTGGAATAAGGAATAACACCCATACTGGCGCCAACTCTTGGCAACACCCTGAACATGGCCACTGCATAGTCGAACGAGGCAGTATTGCGGTTGATACGCTTACCTCCTTCTTCAAAATTGGTAATCTGACCAGAAACACCTACGTCGAAAATCATTGTCAATGAGTCAACAGCAGAATATGATGCCGGATTTGACACATTGGCAAACTTGCTGTCACGAACACCAAATGAGAGACCACCCATGCCGCGACCAAGACTCTGAGTCTGATCAGCCAGTGCACCAATACCAAACTGAGTGTATGGAGAGAGCGTCTTACTGACCTGGCCCATTGACGCCACAGCCATAAGACTCGCTAGCATACTTCCAAATAATCGCTTTTTCATTGTCATTTGTTTATACAATTCGATTTCGGGGTGCAAAGGTACAAATAAGCAAGAACAATACAAAATAAATATACTTTTTTTAATTTTTATTGTCGAGTGAGTGTACTTTAGCTGCACTTTGTCTGCAAAATTATTGAAAAAAAACGAAATAAAAGCACGATAAGTGGAAAATATAGGTTAATTTTGCATCGTGAAACATTTAGAAATCGTTTTTAGGACAATAATAGTGCTACTCGCAGCATGCTGTTCAGCACTCTCTGCATTCGCAAGCAACGACCTCAATACTGAGTACTACGACTCGGTAGAGGTAAGCCTGCTAACATGTCAACCCCACGACGAAGTTTACAGTCTCTATGGACACACAGCAATCAGGTGGCACGACAGCCACGGCAAGGGCGAAGACCTAACATTCAATTATGGTGTGTTCAATTTCAAGGCACCTCACTTCGTTGCCAGATTCGTCTTCGGACTTACCGACTATGAGCTGGGAGCATATCCCTATAGACTCTTCCTGCAGGAATACCGACATTTTGGCAGCATGGTTACAGAGCAGGTGCTGAACCTTACGAACTATGAAAAAGGACTTCTGCACATTGCACTTGCCAACAATCTAAAACCAGAAAACACCGTCTATCGATATAACTATTTCTATAATAACTGCACTACAAAAGCCAGAGATATCTTAGAGCAATGCATTGACGGAAAGCTGGAATACACTGATTTACACAACGATTCAGTATCATACAGAGACATGGTTCACGAGATGACTCGCAACAATCCGTGGTCGCGATTCGGCAACGACATACTTCTTGGCGTCAAGGCAGACCAGCACACAACATGGCGTCAACAGGAGTTTTTGCCAAACAATCTGATGTATGATTTCGACAGGGCACGCATCTATAAAGACGGCAACTACCGTCCACTGGTTAAAGAGCGCCGTATAGCGCTGCCTGCTGGGGTGCAGATGAGAAAAGAAGGATTTCCACTGTCACCACTCGCAGTCAATATCACCATAATGATTGTTGGTTTGATACTCTTTGCCATTGAGTGGTATCGCCGACAGGCTTTCATCGTCTGGGAAGCACTACTAATGGTCGTTTCAGGCATTATTGGCATTGTGTTGTTCCTTATGCTCTTCTCGCAGCACCCCACAGTTAGCCTTAATCTGCAGATACTCTTCTACAACCCCATACACTGGCTGTTTATCTGGTCCGTCATCAGAGGCCGCAAGACCATCTATTGGAGATTGGTCATCGTGATGTGTCTCATCTTCCTGGCAGGCAGTTTAATACAGTCATATGCAGAAGGCATTTGGAATTTGGCATTATGTTTGCTGTTACAAAGCATACTCCATATATACAGAATTAAGAAACAATGAGAAATAAATATATATATATCACCATCCTGACACTGTTAGGACTTAGTTCAGAGGCTGCCGCACAGGCCCTATCCCAACAGCCAAGACTGGTAGTAACAATTGCCATCGACCAGTTGCGCACAGACCGAATGGAGGCTTTCTCATCATTATACGCTCAGAATGGCCTGAAAAGACTGATGAGAGAGGGAATGATGTATTCCAATGCATCCTATAACTTCACGCCTGTTGACCGTGCCTCGGCAATAGCATCGCTGTCAACTGGATCTACGCCCTATTACAATGGTGTGACAGGAGTGGAATGGCTTGACCGCAACACACTACGGCCTCACAACATCATCAACGACAAGGACAACGGTATGTCGCCTGTACAGATGCAGACGTCATCGCTTGGAGATGAACTTAAAATAGCAACCGACGGACAAGGAAAGGTTTTCGCTTTTGCCACAGATGCCGAACGTGCCATATTGTCAGCAGGACATGCTGCTGATGGCGCTGTATGGTTCACAGGCGGAAAATGGAATCTGGCAACCTACTACACCCCAGAGAACCAATGGCTCAGTTGGTATTCGCGGCAATACAAGCCAACAGAAGAAATCAACAGGAACGTTACTGATATTGCTCTGAGATGCGTAGAACAGTCGGGCATCGGCCAAGACGACATAGCCGACTTACTGTATGTATCATACGATGTTGGAAGCGATGCAGCCAGTTACCAAATGCTCGACTACAATATTGCCGTGCTACTGAATGGAATACTGCGCAAAATCAACAAAGAGAGAGTACTGTTTGTGATTACAGGCACAGGCACCACAGAGGAAGAGCGCGAGGACGATAACGAGAAATACCGCATTCCCACAGGCAAATTCTATATCAACCGTACCGCCAACCTGCTGAACATGTATCTGGGAGCCATCTATGGCTCAGCACAATATGTAGAGACAAGTTTTAACAACCAACTATTCCTCAACAGGAAACTTATTGACAAACGAAATATCGACGTCGGCGAGGTACTGCGTCGCTCACAAGAGTTCATACTGCAGCTCTCAGGAGTAAGAAAAGTATATACAGCCAACCAACTGATGACAAGCGAAAGTTATCAGCTAGAGCGCATACGCAACGGATTCAACATAGAAAAGTGCGGCGATCTGATAATCGAGATTGCACCAGGCTGGCAATTGGTAAATGAAGACACTCATACCACTAGTGTATCACGCGCCAGCAATATTCCATTTCCTATTATATTTTTCGGACAAAATATTAAGCCACAGAGTGTGCACACACCAGTTACTGTAGATCGTATAGCACCTACGGTAGCTCGTGCCATACGTATTCGCGCTCCAAACGCTTGCTCAACAGAACCACTTTTTTAAAGGCTAAAAAGCATAGAAGCGAAAAAGTAAAAATCAGAAATTTCAAGGGCGAAAGCAAATTATTCACTCTTCACTCTTCAATTATCACTTTTTTTCGTACCTTTGTGCTACGCTCGTAGATACTCACGTTCGGAAAATTGCAAATAAATTTGCATTTTCGCTCACTTATTCGTACCTTTGCAGCCGCTTTATAATAATAAGGTGGAATTCGAGACATATAATTCGTAAATAGTAAATCGTAAATAGCAAATAACTCAAAATGAATTTAAACAAGATTCTACGCTCGTTGTTCGGCGACAAAGCCTCACGCGACAACAAGCTCATACGGCCTTTCGTGGAAAAGGTAAAAGCCGTATATCCAGAAATGCAGAAACTATCAAACGATGAACTGCGCCAGCGCACCAAGCAGATTCAGAAACAGGTACAGGATTCTGCAAACAAACAGAAAGAAGAAATAGAAAAACTCAAGGCAACCATCGAGGATACGCCTATCGATGAGCGTGCTGACATCTTCGCACAGATAGACAAACTCGAGAAAGAAGTCCTCGAAATTTATGAAGACTCTCTTAACGAGGTAATGCCCGAAGTATTTGCCATAGTCAAAGAGACAGCACGACGTTTTGCTGAAAACGAGGAGACCATCGTAACGGCTACCGACTTCGACCGTGAACTGGCTGCCGACCCACGCAAGGACTTTATCACCATTGACGGCGACAAGGCCATCTACCATAACCACTGGACTGCTGGTGGCAACGACCTGAAATGGGAGATGGTACACTACGACGTACAGTTATTCGGTGGTGTAGTACTCCATCAAGGTAAGATTGCCGAGATGGCCACGGGTGAAGGTAAGACGCTCGTAGCTACCCTACCCGTTTTCCTGAACGCACTGACAGGTAATGGTGTCCACGTCGTAACTGTCAACGACTATCTGGCTAAGCGTGACTCTGAGTGGATGGGACCGCTCTATATGTTCCACGGACTGAGCGTTGATTGCATCGACAAGCACCAGCCAAACTCTGAGGCCCGCCGCAAGGCTTACCAAGCCGACATCACCTTCGGAACCAACAACGAGTTCGGCTTCGACTATCTGCGTGACAATATGGCCATCTCGCCTGCCGACCTCGTACAACGTGCCCACAACTACGCCATCGTCGATGAGGTTGACTCAGTGTTAATCGATGATGCCCGTACCCCGCTCATCATATCTGGTCCTGTTCCCAAGGGCGACGACCAGATGTTCGAGGAGTATCAGCCGCTGGTTGAGAAGCTCGTTGGTGTTCAGCGCCAACTGGCAACTCAATATCTGGCTGAGGCCAAGCAGAAAATTTCTGAGGGACAAGAGAAGCAGGACAAGAAACTTACTGACGAAGGATTCCTGGCTCTCTACCGCTCACATAAATCAATGCCCAAAAACAAGCCCCTCATCAAGTTCCTCTCTGAGGAAGGCATCAAGAGCGGCATGCTCAAGACCGAGGAGACTTACATGGAAAACAACAACCGCCGCATGCCAGAAGTTGTTGAACCTCTATATTTTGTGGTAGATGAGAAGCTGAACTCGTGCGACCTCACAGACAAGGGTACTGCATGGCTCGCCAACCAAGTCAACGACAAGGACCTCTTCGTACTGCCCGATATCACGTCGCAGTTGTCAGCACTTGAGGGCGACACCACACTCTCTGACGAGGAGCGCATCAACAAGAAAGACGAGATGCTGCAGCACTACGCAGTCCAGTCGGAGCGCGTACACACTCTGCAGCAGCTGCTCAAGGCATACTGCATGTTCAACAAGGACGATGAGTATGTCGTCATCGACGGCGAGGTAAAGATTGTAGATGAGCAGACCGGACGTATCATGGAAGGTCGCCGCTGGTCAGACGGACTGCATCAGGCTGTTGAAGCCAAGGAGCACGTAAAGGTCGAGGCTGCCACACAGACTTTCGCTACGATCACCCTGCAGAACTACTTCCGTATGTATCACAAACTGGCAGGTATGACGGGTACTGCATCTACAGAGGCTGGCGAGTTTTGGGACATCTACAAACTCGACGTCGTTGAGATTCCCACCAACAAGCCCGTTATCCGCGATGATATGGACGACCGCATCTACAAGACTGCACGTGAGAAATATCGCGCAGTCATCGAAGAGGTAGTCCGCTTGCGCAATGCTGGCCGCCCCACCCTGATAGGTACTACCAGCGTAGAAATTTCCGAACTACTCAGCCGTATGCTCGATATGTACGTCAATCCCGAGACTGGTAAGCGCGAGGGTATTCCCCACCAGGTGCTGAATGCTAAGTTGCACCAGAAGGAGGCCGACATCGTGGCACTGGCTGGTCAGTCAACAAATGGCAAGGGCGCCGTGACAATCGCCACCAACATGGCAGGTCGTGGTACCGACATCAAGCTGTCGCCAGAAGTGAAGGCCGCAGGCGGTCTGGCCATCATAGGTACAGAGCGTCATGAGAGCCGCCGTGTGGACCGCCAGCTGCGTGGTCGTGCCGGACGTCAGGGTGACCCAGGTTCATCGCTATTCTTCATCTCTCTCGAAGACAAGCTCATGCGCCTGTTCGGCTCTGAACGCATCGCAACAGTGATGGACAAATTGGGCTTCAAAGAAGGCGAAGTGCTCGAAAGCCCAATGATCAGCAAGCAGGTAGAGCGCGCTCAGAAGAAAGTAGAAGAAAACAACTTCGGTATTCGTAAGCGCCTGCTCGAATACGACGACGTGATGAACAAGCAGCGTACAGTAGTCTATTCCAAGCGCCGTCACGCCCTTATGGGAGAACGCATAGGAATGGACATCTCAAACACCATTTGGGACCGCGTAGCCAATATCATCGAGCAGAACGACTACGAAGGTTGCAAGGAGCAGTTCATCAAGGTGTTTGCCATGGAAGTACCATTCACCAGTGAAGAGTTTATCAACAAGAACCGCGAGGATCTGGCAGAAGAAGCCTTCCAGGTGGCAATGGGTAATTTCAAGCGCAAGATGGAGCACGTTCAAGAAGTGGCGATGCCCGTCATAAAGCAAGTATATGAGAACCAGGGACAGATGTATGAGCGCATCGTAGTGCCCCTTACCGACGGTCGCAAGATGTATAACATACCCTGTAACCTCAAAGAGGCTTACGATACAGAGTGCAAGTCGGTTGTCAAAGAATTTGAGAAGCAAATACTTCTCCACATCATTGACGAGGCATGGAAGGAGAACTTACGTGAGCTCGACGAGCTGAAGCACTCTGTCCAAAACGCATCTTACGAGCAGAAAGACCCGCTGCTCATCTTCAAGTTGGAGAGCGTCAAGCTGTTCGATAACATGGTCAACACCATGAACAATCGTTCAGTATCTATCCTGATGCGCGCACAGATTCCCGAGATGCAGCAGGTGCAGGAAGCCGCTCCCGAGCAGCACACCCAGCGCCAGCAGTACACCGAGTCGAAGCAGTCGCTCAGCCAGGAGCAGATGACCGACCCCAACCAGGCCGCTGCCGCTGCCCAGGACACTCGTGCCCAGCAGCCCCGCACGCCGATTATCAAGGACAAGCTCCCCGGTCGTAACGACCCCTGCCCCTGCGGATCCGGCAAGAAGTTCAAGAACTGCCACGGCCGCGGACTGGTATAAGATATCCGACAGCAAAATTCTGATGCTGATTAGGAAAATTCTGATGGTCAGAAATAAAATTCTGATGGTCAGAATTCCAGAAATCAGCATCAGAATTTTTGTAATCAGCCTTCTCACTGATGGAGCGGTCGGAATTCCATTTCTGGAGCGACAAATCACATGGATTGCTAATTAAGTTATTAACCTACACCCGCTACACCCACAACACCCGCATTGGGTGTCGCGGGTGTTGTGGGTGTAGGGTGATTTTATGATTCACTATATATAGATAGCTAAATATACTTTTATCCCACACTGGGATAAGCCTGACAGAACGAAGACCGTACTTAACACGGATTAACACATAATGTTTGGCGATACAGCGGCTTTTGTTTACCTTTGCAAAGTTATTTGCAAAAAAGACATGATTGAAATAAAGGACTTAAAGAAGCAGTTTGGTGAGACATGTGCCTGCGATATTCCATCGTTTACAGTGAACGACGGGGATATCCTGGGACTGGTAGGTAACAACGGTGCCGGTAAGACCACCCTTTTCCGACTAATTCTCGACCTGCTGAAACCCGACGAGGGCTCTGTTCTGATTGACAATGTCAATCCTGCAGAAAGCGAGGCATGGAAACAGCACGTTGGAGCCTACATCGACGAGGGCTTCCTCATCGACTTCCTGACTCCCGAGGAGTATTTTGCCTTCCTTGGAAAGATATCCGGCATAAGTCAGCAGGATGTTGACGAACGCCTACAGGCCTTCGAGCGTTTTGCCAACGACGAGATATTCGGACAGAAGAAACTTATCCGCAACTTATCTGCAGGCAACAAGATGAAGGTGGGTATTATCTCGGCTCTCTTCCGCAAACCAGAAGTTATAGTGCTCGACGAACCCTTTAATTTCCTGGATCCCACAAGTCAGGTTCTTCTCAAGCATCTGCTACGTGACTATGCCCAACAAAACGGCTCAACTATTCTAATCTCTAGTCATAACCTGCAGCACACAATCGACATATCTACCCGCATAGCACTGCTGGAGCAGGGACATATTATCCGCGACTTGCCCAACGTAGAGGGCAGCGCCAGCAAGGAGCTTCAGGAATACTTCGGCACAGAATAGTAAGTAACACATAGATAGGCAGATACACGATTATCTACCTATCGTGTTTTATCCACCACCAGTTCTCTGGGCAACGTTATCACCTTAAGACGTTCATACCAGATCCTTGACGAACCAGCTACATGTTTTTGGGTATGACTGCTGATGATATAATAGCTGGCAGAATACTCATCCATGATATCGAGAAATACTTTTTTTATTCGTGAGCATTTCTCGTTGATGGCGTTATCGAGTGGATTAACAAGATGATCTACACCTTCTTTGATTTTTTCCTTATCCAGCAGTTTGGCGGTAGCCATATAATAGTTCTGTAGTTCGTCGCGATAGTTGCCCAGATGCTTGAACTCTATACCCTCAGGGTGAGCAATAAACAGCAGATAGACGGCCTTGTGAACAGGTTGCAGTTCCAACTCCCTATTGCCGTAGTCTAGCAACAGGAACCGATAGTCGTCAGTGATGCAAAGCCTACTCAGCCGCCCCTTGGCTGCCTCCAGTCGTAAATCCTCGAGCACAGATACACCTATCTACTGCAGCAACAGGTCGCGCCGACCTGCTGCATGCAGAGCAGTGACAAGCCTCTTCAGCTCACCAGCCATATCTTCGTGAGTGGAATACTCTATCGCCATATAGCTACTCTTCGTCGTTGATAATATCGCCCAACTTCTTGTTCAGCCAACTTCTCCAGCGACCTAGCGTCGTTGCAGGTTCAGACGCTCTCTGCACATTCTCCGGCTCAGTGTCGAAGGATGTAACTTGCTCGTACTCGATGTATTCCTGCTGTTCGACCTCGGATTCAACAGACGTGGCAGGTTCCGGCTCTGGAGCTTCTGCAACATGAAACTCCGGTTCTGGTACAATCTTCTCCTGCGGCTTCTGAAGAGGCTTATACAACTGACCTATCAGTTTCTCGTAATGGTCTTCCTCGTATCCATCGTCATCCTTATCCACTACGAGCCCGTCGTTCATATCAGCAGCCAGTATTATCACTTTAGCATCCTCTCCCAGTGAATCATCAGTAGAAGTACCCCATATCACGTCGATGTCAGGATCGAGCTGGTCGAAGAACTCAGATATCTCCTGCATCTCTGGAATACGGACAGGATTCTGGTCGCTGGCATAGATATTGAACAAGATTCTCTTGGCACGGTTGATGTCGCTGCCATGCAGAAGGGGAGAATCTAAAGCATCAAGTATAGCACGCTCTACACGCTGGTTGCCACTGGCTCTACCTATAGCCATGATTGCCCCACCGCCATTTCTCATCGTAGTCTCCACATCTCGGAAGTCAAGATTGATATTGCCTGCAGAACTAATCGTTATCAGTTCTGAGATGCCTTTCACGGCATTTTTCAGTACATTGTCGGCCTCAGACAAAGCATCTTTAAGCGACATAGAAGTATCAGAATAGACATCACACAACCGCTCATTATTTACTATCAGCATGGCGTCAACATTCTTGCGCAACTCATCAACACCTTTCAGAGCCTTTATTATCTTACGTCTATGCTCGAAATAAAAAGGAATGGTCACCACACCAATGGTAAGCAGTCCGCGGTCCTTAGCCACTTTAGCAACAACAGGAGCAGCACCAGTACCTGTACCGCCACCCATCGTGGCCGTCACGAAAACCATCTTCGTTTGCTCGTCCATCAACTGCTCTATACTTTCTATGCTACTCTCGGCCTCTGAGCGCCCCACCTCGGGTTTGTTGCCGGCTCCAAGACCTGAACCGAGCTGAAGCTTCACTGGCACTGGCGAGTGTTTCAACGACGCACTGTCTGTATTGCATATTGCAAATGAAACACCCTGGATTCCCTCGTTATACATGCGACTGACGGCATTGCATCCGCCACCACCGACACCAATCACCTTTATGATGTCTTGCATCCTGTCCTCAATGGGACCAAAATCAATTATATCTGGCATATTATTAATGTAATCTATTATTTAGGAAAGAGCATTCTTGTTTATCTGTGTGCAAAATTAATAAATTCCTCTCAAATAAAAAAATCTCCGCAAGCCTTGCGAATAATTTTTCACCACTACGAGAACGTAAAAAATGACCGAAGAATACAAGATAATCTGTCTTTTTCTTTGTAATATAAAAAATATTTTCTATATTTGCAACCATAAATAATACCAATTAACTTAAAAACAACAATCACTTATGACATTAGTAATGGTTTTGCAACTCCTTATTGTGCTTGGCGCATTATGGGTTGGTTCGCGTTATGGCAGTTTGGCACTTGGCGCCATCTCCGGCATCGGCCTTGCTATTCTTGTGTTCGGCTTCACTATGAAGCCTGGGTCGCCGCCTACCGATGTGATTTACATCATTATTGCCGCAGTAACCTGTGCTGGCATCATGCAGGCATCAGGGGGCATGGATTGGTTAATTCAAATTGCCGAGAAAATGCTGCGTAAACATCCGGCATGGATAACATTCCTTGCTCCGCTATGTACTTTCTTTCTGACTGTGCTCGTAGGAACAGGACATGTAGTCTATACTCTCATGCCTATTATCTGCGACATAGCAATAAAGAAAGGCATTCGACCTGAACGTCCTTGCGGAGTGGCCTCAATAGCGTCACAGGTGGGTATCACCTGTTCTCCCATCGCTGCTGCCGTGGTGGCTTTTGTCACCATCTCCAATGCCAACGGCTTTGAGGTCAGCATTCCTCAAGTACTAATGGTTAGTTTCCCTGCTTGTATCTGCGGACTTATGGCTGCTGCCGCTGCCAGTTACCACCGCGGCCTTGACTTAGACAAGGACCCTGAGTTCCAGGCTAAGTTGAAAGACCCTGTTCAGTATGAGTATATCTATGGCAGCAATGCCACTACACTCGACAAGGAGATTCCACAGTCGGCAAAGAATGCTGTTTACGTCTTCCTGGGTGCCCTCCTGATCATCGTCTTCTTCGCCATATTCCAGGACGTACTTCCCTCCTACTCTACTATCAAGGCAATAAAAGACGCTCCCGACTTTACCTTCGACAATGGAACGGTAGTTTCGGCAGCTGCTTTGGCTAAAGCAAAAGTTGTTATACCAGGTATTACCGAGGTATCCACAATAAAACTGAAGATGAATGTGGTAATCCAGATTGTCATGATCACGGCTGCTGCCATTATGATTATCTTCTGCAAAGCTTCGCCCGTGAAGGCCGTTCACGGTGCTGTATGGCAGTCGGGTATGGTAGCTGTGGTTGCGATTTTCGGCATCGCCTGGTTAGCCGATACATTCTTCTCTAACTACACCAACGAGATGCAGACAATGCTGGGCGACATTGTTGCCAAGTATAACTGGTCGATAGCCATTGTCTTCTTCCTCGTCTCAGTGCTGATTAACTCACAAGGTGCCGTGGTTGTTTCGATGCTGCCTCTGGCATATTCGCTTGGCATTCCCGGTCCTGTATTGTTGGGTGTGCTTCCCTCTGTTTATGGCTATTTCTTCATTCCAAACTACCCCAGTGATATTGCTACGGTCAACTTCGACCGTTCAGGCACAACCATCATCGGAAAGTATCTGCTTAACCACTCATTCATGATGCCAGGTCTGATACATATCACGGTAGCTACCCTCGTGGCCTATGGTTTGTCATCTATAATTTTCTAACCTAATAAAACAAGAAGAATATGCTGACATCACTTATAGAACTTCTCATAGTCTTATTAGCACTATATCTTGGTTCCAAATACGGTAGTCTTGCCCTTGGAGCCATTGCAGGTCTTGGATTGGCAATTCTGGTGTTTGACCACCAACTGCAACCAGGAACACCTCCCACTGACGTTATTTATATCATAGTTGCCGCAGTAACCTGTGCTGGTATTCTGCAAGCCTCTGGTGGCATGGATTGGATGATTCAAATTGCAGAGAGAATGCTCAGACGTCATCCGCAGTACATCACGTTCCTGGCTCCTCTGAGCACTTTCGTGCTTACCATAATGGTTGGAACAGGTCATGTCATGTACACGCTGATGCCCATTATCGCTGATGTTGCCATCAAGAAAGGCATTCGTCCAGAACGCCCTTGTGCCGTAGCCAGTGTGTCATCAATGATTGCCATCATCTGCTCTCCCATCTCTGCAGCAGTTGTGGCCTTCTCAACAATCTCAGCACTCCACGGATTCCACATTTCCATACCTCAGATAGTTGCTGTCACAATTCCTGCCTGCCTCATCGGAGTCATGGTGGCTGCCGCATGGAGCACACGCCGCGGTCTTGACCTCGACAAAGATCCTGAGTTCCAAGCTCGCATCGCTGATCCTGAGCAGCACGAATTCATCTATGGAAGCACTCAGACACTTCTTGACAAGAAGATTGACGCCAAGTCGAAATACGCCGTATATATCTTCCTGTCGGCTATAGCTATAATCATCATCCTGGCTTTTGCACAACAGCTTTTGCCATCGTTCGACACGGTTGTTGCCGTTAATGGTGCCAGTCCTATTGAGTTGCCAACAGGCAAATTGGTTACTCCCGAAAACCTTGCTTCGGCTGGCATAGTAATGCCGGGAGTCACAGAGAAGGTTCCTGTTACTATCAAGATGTATCTCGTAATACAGATTATCCTGATTACAGCAGCAGCACTGATGATAATATTCTGTGGAGCAAAGCCGAAGAATGCCGTTGCCGACAACGTGTGGCAATCTGGTATGGTGGCAGTCGTGGCTATCTACGGCATTGCCTGGTTATCCAACACATTCTTCAACGCCCATCTCGCTGAAATCCAAGACCTCTTAGGCAACATGGTGGCAGAACACAGCTGGACTATAGCCATTGTATTCTTCATCTTCTCTGTGCTCATCAACTCACAGGGAGCAGTAATCGTCTCACTGCTTCCAGTAGCCTATGCCCTTGGCATTCCAGGATGGGTTCTGCTGGGTGTGCTACCTTGCGCCTACGGATACTTCTTTATACCCAACTATCCAACCGACATTGCCACTGTAAACATGGACCGTTCCGGCACCACAAAGATAGGCAAGTATGTGCTGAACCATTCGTTCATGGTACCAGGCCTTATCTGCGTATTTGTTTCTACAGTAGTTGCATACTTGCTCTCAATGATGATATATTAATAGAGAAAAGACAATGTTGAATTTACGAAAAGGTGGAAATAGTTTTCCACCTTTTCTTTATAAATAGATGCAGCAAGATAATATATTTTACAGGAAATTTCCGAATGTGACAAAAATAACGTATCTTTGCAGTCTTAATAATAAATAGGTACGCGAATGAGTGATTACATCGAGATAAAAGGTGCAAGAGTCAACAACCTCAAGAATGTCAGTGTTAAGATCCCACGCAACAAGCTTGTTGTCATTGCAGGAGTCAGCGGAAGCGGAAAATCGTCGCTGGCATTCGATACGCTGTACGCTGAAGGTCAGCGACGATACGTTGAGAGTCTGTCAAGCTATGCACGCCAGTTTCTTGGCCGCATGAACAAGCCCGAATGTGATTTCATAAAAGGCATTCCACCTGCAATAGCCATAGAGCAAAAAGTGATATTAAGGAACCCTCGCTCTACAGTAGGCACCACGACTGAGATTTATGAATACCTGAGACTGCTATATGCACGAATAGGTCATACATATTCGCCAATCAGCGGACAAGAGGTGAAAAAACATACCACAGATGACATAATAAACACTACGAGACAATTTGCCAACGGAACCAGGTTTATAGTAATGGCTCCTATCAAGCCTGTCGAGGGACGTACTCTCGAGCGACAACTCGGCATGTATCTTCAAAACGGATATGCACGCATGGCCATTGGCATGAATATTCACAGGATTGACGAATGGATGGAGCAACATATGGATGAACCTCTCAACGACATACCTTATCTTGTTATTGACAGACTCGCAATAGACGATACCCCTAATGCCATTTCCAGACTTGTGGATTCTGCAGAGACAGCCTTCTATGAAGGACAAGGAGAATGCCGTCTGATGGTATATCCGTCGGGGATTACCTATGACTTTTCCATGCGTTTCGAGGCAGACGGAATGACATTCGAAGAACCTTCCGACCAACTGTTCTCTTTCAACTCTCCCGCAGGAGCATGCCCAGAATGCCAGGGCTTCGGCAAGATAATAGGCATTGACGAACATCTGGTGATACCTAATACGACCCTCTCTGTATATGACGGCTGCGTTGTGTGCTGGCACGGCGAGAAAATGAAGATATGGAAAGATGAATTCTGTAGGCGCGCTGCCATCGACAATTTTCCAATCTTCGAACCATACTACAACCTGACTCAACAGCAGAAGGACCAACTTTGGCACGGCCTACCTTCAGACAGAAAAAAAGACAAGCACGAACAGGTTAACATCGATGCATTCTTTGAGATGGTGAAGGAAAACCAATACAAGATCCAGTATAGGGTTATGCTTAGTCGCTATCGTGGCAAAACCACTTGTCCTAAATGCCATGGAACACGATTAAGGCCTGAAGCCGACTATGTCAAGATAGGCGGGCGTAGCATTTCAGATCTCGTACAAATGCCCGTTGTCAGACTGAAGCAATGGTTTGACAATCTCCAATTGACAGAACAGGAAGAGCAGATAGGCAAAAGACTCCTTACAGAGATCAAGTCTCGACTGCAGTTCCTACTCAACGTAGGACTTGGTTATCTTACGCTTAACCGAATGTCGAATACGCTAAGTGGAGGCGAGAGTCAGCGCATCAATCTTACCACTTCGTTAGGTTCGTCATTAGTGGGTTCGCTGTACATACTCGACGAACCAAGCATTGGATTGCATTCCCAAGATACCAATAGACTGATAGCCGTACTAAAAGATTTGCAAGCAATAGGCAACACCGTAGTTGTTGTTGAACACGATGAGGAGATAATGCGTGCAGCTGACTACCTCATAGATGTTGGCCCCGATGCCGGACGTCTGGGTGGAGAAATCGTCTTCGAAGGAAAAGCCTCAGACATTAATCAAGACTCTCTGAAGAAATACAAGAATAGTCATACCGTGCGCTACCTTACACATTTCGAAGACATTCCCGTGCCACAGAGCAGGCGGCCATGGAATAGGAAAATCACTGTCAAGGGAGCACGAATGAACAATCTTAAAGGCATCGACGTTGATTTCCCACTCAACATAATGACAGTGGTGACCGGCGTGTCAGGAAGCGGCAAATCGTCTATTGTCAAAGGAATACTCTACCCTGCCATAAAACGACACCTCGGAGAAGTGTTCGATGCGCCAGGGGAATATCAGAAGCTTGACGGTGACTTCCTTGCCATCAAACACGTTGAGTTTGTTGACCAAAACCCCATTGGCAAGTCAACACGCTCCAATCCTGCCACCTATGTAAAAGCCTACGATGCCATCCGCGACCTATATGCAGAACAACCATTGTCGAAACAGATGGGATTCACGGCTCAATATTTCTCATTCAATGCCGACGGAGGTAGATGCGAAGAATGTAAAGGCGCAGGAGTCATCACAGTAGAAATGCAATTCATGGCCGACCTGGTACTAGAGTGCGAAGCATGCCATGGACACAGATTCAAACACGACATTCTTGATGTACGTTATGAAGGGAAGAACATTGACGACGTACTCAACATGACCATCTCAGAGGCTATACAGTTCTTTGAAGCTTCAGGACAGAAAACAATCACCAACCGCCTCAGACCTCTTGAAGAAGTAGGACTGGGATACATAAAACTTGGCCAGAATTCATCAACACTCTCTGGAGGTGAGAACCAACGCGTAAAACTAGCATATTTTATTGGCCAAGAAAAACAAGAGCCTACGCTATTCATCTTCGATGAGCCAACAACAGGCCTACACTTCCATGACATACAACGACTTCTCAATGCATTCAATGCACTGATAGAACGAGGACACACCATACTGATCATCGAGCATAACATGGAAATTATCAAGTCGGCAGACTATGTTATAGACATGGGACCAGAAGGTGGAGATCGCGGTGGAGAGCTCGTTGCATGTGGTACACCAGAGGAAATCGCAGCAAACGAGAAAAGCATTACAGGAAAATACTTAAAAGAAAAACTTTAATGCAAAATATTTTGCAATTACAAAAAATTGTATTACCTTTGCACCCGCTATAAAGGAAGGTGGTCAGATATGACACTTCCACACAATTTATAAGTGTTCTTTGAAAGGTTGCCGATATGGCTCAGTTGGTAGAGCAACGCATTCGTAATGCGTGGGTCGC
>CAMHLV010000012.1 GCA_946186115.1 uncultured Prevotella sp.
AGCGAGGGCAACGAGCTCGTTGGTCGCAAGAAGATTCGCGAGGCCAAGGGCGAGGAGCAGGAGTCTGGAGACTAAAAAGAAGAATTGAAAAATTGAAAAATTGAAAAATTGAAAAATTGAAGTTTTGAAGTCTGCGATTGAGTGAGTGGAGAGAGAGGAACGCGTAAGATGTGCGGCTTCTCTCTCTTTGTTTAACGGATACAAGCCTTTTAATATAGATTTGTAACTACAAATTCATACGTTTGTTTATGCTTTCTCCCTAAGATACTTCAGGCGCTCCATAGCCTGCTTGCGCGAAATCCAGAACTGGAAGCGATATACGCACAGCGTCAGCACGAAATAGCACAGGGCTTGAATCCACAGGATACGGTATTCGGGCATCACATCCTGGAAGTCGGCACCCATCGTGTTCAGTCTGACATAGGCCCGCGCCCCAAAGGTGCTTGGGAAGAGCCAGCTCACTCCCTGCCAGTAGCTGGGGATGTTGCTTTGCGGCCACGACACTCCCGTAAGGAAGAGCAGGGGCACAGAGACAAAGACTACAAGTAGCATGACATTCTCGCGATACTTGACGGTGCACGACACCATCATGCCAAAGAATATGCTGGCAATGATATAGGGAATCATCAGTTTCAGCAACGACTGCCACGTAGCCAGCTGCGGGAAGCTGAACAGCTTCGGAACAGCGGCACTGAGCCACGTGCCCATAATCAGGAATATCATCAGGTAACACAAAGCCTTACCCATCACTATCGACAGGGTATGCTGGTATCGCGAGTCGCCCACAGGTATCAGGTTGCGATATGGATTCTCATCGCGGGCAGTACCTGCCGAGAGTCCTATGCCCAAGACGAGTGTCTGCTGCAGGATAAGCATCAGCACAGCTGGCAGCACCGACGAGCCATAGCCTGCTGAGGGGCTGAACAGCGGCACGTCTTCATAGTCGAGCGGACGGGCGGAGATAGCTTCCTCACGCGCCGTGTAATGCCCTCCCAGCTGTCGCTGCAGTTCGCCGCCCATCTGCATGGTAACAGCCTGTGCCGTCTGGAAAATAGCCTTGTATGTGAGCATCAGGCTCATATCGCAATAAACGCTGACGGTGCCCTGCTGCATACGATACACATCGGTCTCGAACGAGCTGGGAATAAAATATATGCCCTTTACCAGCTGCCGGCTAACGAGCGACTTGGCCTCATCCAGGTCTTGCGCATAATAGGCTATCCTGACGTCGGGCGAAGCATCACACATTCGTATGAACTGCCGTGAGAGATGGCTGTGGGAGTCGTCGACCACACAAACCGGAACATCGCGGATAGTCTCATTATTATATATCCACGAGTATATCAGCGGATAGACGAGCGGCACCACAATGAAGAAGAGTAACACTCCCTCATCCTTCACTACCTGTATCATCTCCTTGCGCCAGATGTAGCAGGCATCCTGCAGTCCTTTATATAATTTACGGAATATAGACATAGGTGAGCATTGCATTCTTGATTTTCTTCAAAACCAGCCAGGGCAGCAGAGTGAAAGCCGCCAAGGCAGCAAAATGGAACCATGCCTCGATGAGCGGATAGCCATTGAAGACGGTGGTCTGATACACCATATAGTAGTGGCGCAGCGGGAAGAGCCACGACAGCGACTGCAAGGGAGCATCCATGCCCATGACGGGGAAGGCCGAGCCTGCCATCGAGATGCTGAGCACAGCCCACAGCGAACAGATACTCATCGACATTCGCAGCGAGGGCATCAGTCCGAAGACGAAGACGCCGAATCCCTGAGAGGCCAGCACCTGCATCACTCCCAGAAGCACCAGCATCCAGGGACTGCCCAGATGCGGGAACTGCAAGTGATAGAACACGTATAATTCGTATCCGAAGACTATTGCCAGCCATACAAGCGTCTGTGGCAGATACTTGCCCAGTATGGCCACTACGACATTTCCGTGGGCCAGCTGCATCCACTCCTTGCCTGTGCTGAACTTCAGCTCTGTGCCCAGTGAGTATGCAGAGATGAGGAAAATGAAGAGCATAATGAGTCCTGGCACCAGGACGGTGCTCAGATAGACGTTGTAACTCGTCCAGGGATTAGCAATCTGGTGCAGATCGACCTTGATGGGCTGCATGAATGTCTGTATCTGGCGGTCGGTATATCCCTTGGCACGCATGACGCTCTGCCCCAGGGCTGCCGAGCCGAGGGTGGAAATGGTCTTCATATCCTTCATCAGCATAGAGCCCGCCGTGAGAGTGGTATTGCTGTAATAGTATGAAATCTTGGGCTGACGGCTGGCCAGCAGCTTGTCGGTAGTGCCCTGGGGGATGTAGAGAAATCCGTAAATCTCGTTGCGCTGCACAGCCCTGCGGGCATCGGATACGCTGGGATAACGGGCCACCACCTTCGACATCTGGAAGGCATCCAACTTGCGTGTCAGAGCCCTCGATGTGGTGGTATTGTCAAGATCCACTATTCCCACGGGCATATCGGTAGGCAGACCGTCGCCCATGATAGAGGTGAAGAAGAATATCACCAGAATGGGAAACAGCACCATGCAGAAGAGATAGATGTGATTCTGACGCAGAATCTGCATCTCCCTCATCATAACCGGGAAAATCTGCCTAATAGTCTTCACGTTGTAGTGGTAAACCGCGAGTATTGCCCGCTATATTACTTTATTATCAGCGACATTCCAGGACGAAGTCCCTCGAAAGGCTCTACAGGACGAGCCTTAACCTCAAATGTCTTCAGGTCGTACTCACCATTGGCCTTAGTAGCCTTCCAAACGGCATACGAGCCCTGGTCCTTCATATAGTAAACCTTCATCTCAACCTCCTTGTCGAAGGCAGGCACAAAGGCCTTGAAGGTAGAGCCCACCTTCATGCCGTCCAGCTGGTCTTCGCGAACGTTGAAAGTACCCCACAGGTCGCTCATCACGGCAATGCTCATAATGGGAGAACCGGTACCCACCAGTTCGCCAACCTTTGGAAATACGTCGGTGACCTCACCCTCCATCTGGGCTATCTGCACCGTCTCGTTGATGTATGAGTTTACCTCCTGCACGGCACCCTTTGCCCGTCCTACCAGTGCGGCAGCAGCCATCTTGTCTTCCCTGCGGGCACCATTGCGGGCCATATCGTACTGACTCTCGGCAGCCTTATACTGAGCCTCCATAGCTTTGTAGTTGGCAAAGACCTCGTCGCGCTTCTGGGCACTGATGACGCCCTCGTCGAACAGTCGCTGGATGCGCTGATAGGATTTCTCGGCAATCTCAAGTCCTGCCTTGGCCTGCTGCATCACGTTATATGCTCCTCGAATCTGCTCCTCGCGGGCACCGTTGCGAGCCATCTCCTCCTGAGCGGCAGCAGCATTCTCGGCACTGCGGGCCTGCTCCATCTTGGCACGCACCTCAGGGGCATCGAGTATGGCCAGCGTGTCGCCAACCTTCACATAGTCGCCTTCCTTGACACGGATTTCAAGGATACGGCCTGGTACCTTGCTTGATACCCTGTACTCACTCACTTCCACCTGACCCTGAATCAGTTCGGGGTCACGGCCAAGGGCAAAGAATCCTATCAATGCCACGATGACCACCACTGCTGCAAAACCCACTATCGCAAGCAGAATGTTTTTATGTTGTGTTGTTGCACTCATCTTCAAAACTTCAATTCTTCAATTCTTCAATTTTGATGTTTCAAAACTTCAATTCTTCAATTCTTCAATTCTTCAATTAATAAAGCGTTCCCAGTGCTTTCTGCAGGTTCACCTGACTGAGTTTCACGTCAATCTCGGCATCGATTTTCTGCGACTGAGCCTGAAGCCATGCTGTCTGAGCCTCCATGACGGTAGTCGATGATATCACACCCTCGCGGAATCCCAGAGTCGCCATGCGCAGGTTTTCGTTGGCCTTGACGGTGTTTGCCTTGGCCATCTCCAGAGTCTTGTTGGCCTCGTCCATACGGAAGGTGCTCTGGTTTACCTGCAGAGCTATCTTCTCGCGGGCATCGTCGAGTTCCAGCTTTGCAATGGTAGTAGCACCTTTGGATGCTCTCACCTTGTAGGCCACGTCGCCCCAGTTCCAGATGGGGACACGCACCATCACCCCTACATTCCAGAATCCTCCGAATTTCTTTTCGAATCCGTTGAAGAGGTTAGGGTTCGATATGGCATATCCTCCCATCAGCGCTACCTGTGGCAGATTGCCTGCCTTCAGGATGTTAGTCATCTGCTGGTTCATATCCACCATATTCTTCAGCTGCTTCAGCTCAGGGCGGTTCTCCATTGCCTGCTCTACATCCAGTTGCGGTTGCAGTTCGATGGCTTCCAGGTCGTCGGAGTTCTCATCGGCCAGAGTCACCTGCTCGTCCATCGGAATGCCACAGAGCTGGCAGAGCAGCATCTTCGAGAGCACCAAGCCGTCGTTGACCTTAGTCAGTGTCATCTCGGCCTCATTCACCTTTACGCTGACGCTGAGCCCTTCAGAGCGTGTGGCCACGCCCTCGACTATCATCTTCTGCACATCGTCGTCAAGCTTCTTTACCAATCCCAGATAGCTCTCGGCCAACTTCTGCTTATGGCGTAGCGACACCACCTGCCAGTAGGTCTGGTCTATATTATATAAGGTGAGCTGCCTTTTGGCATCGGCACTGTTGGCGGCCATCTGCTCACCGATATCAGCCATCTTGTTCATAGCAACGATGGCCCCACCCATGAATATGGGCTGTGTGACGGTGACAGAACCGGCAAAGATGTTACGAGTATCCGTGCGCAATGCATCGACAAATCGCTGTCCGGCGGCATTGCCCACCACTCCCATGTCTTTGAGCACAGAGCCCAACTGCTGTTGCACTACCTCGGGAGTAATGCCCATCATCCCCAGTATCTGCCAGGTACTGGCAGGCACCTTGCCCAGAATACTGGCAGCCTCGCTGCTTGCCGCACCCGAGAGAGTAGTCCCCAGCTGTGGGAATGCCGCTTTCTGCTCATCGTTGAGCAGCGATATTTCCTTGCTGGTCCACTCATATCCTCCCATAGCACTGACGTGAGGCAGATATTTGGTGCGTGCCGACTTACGCAGGTTGGCAGCCACATCCTGCTTCACTTTCGACACAGTAAGCTGCTTGTTGTTGCGCAAGGCCATAGCCCGGCAACTGTCAAGCGTCAGCAGTTGCTGCGCCCCAGCGGGAAAAGGCAATAATGCGAGGAAAAAATAAGATAAATACCTCATTATATACGTTCTTCGTTTTTCGTTCTTCGTCTTTCGTTTTTCGTTCTTCGTTCTTCGTTATTTCTCAAATGTGAAGTTTCTCGATCCTATGGCCTGTCCGTCGCAGAAGATGCTCACGTTATACTGTCCTCCGCTAAGATACTCATTCACAGTCCAATATAGTTTCAGAGCCGTTTCCTCACCAGTATATTCGATGGCCTTACGCATCGACCAAGCCAACTGTTTGCCTGCATACTCGAAAGTGCCTCCACCATTGAGCAGTTCACCCTCAGGGGTAGTGATGCGCACATAGACATTGCGAGTACCGTTGCTGGCCGTCACATTCTTGGTGATGACAAACGACACATCAAGCGTTCGGGCATCCTTCATGGCTTTCACGGCCTTGCCCTTCTTATTCAGCGGAGTAAGCCTTATGCCCGATGCATCCAGCTGGGCGGCAATAGCCACCTTCTCCGACAGCGAAGCCTTCTGCGAGGTCAGCTCTTGATTCTGCTGGTTGCTCTCGGCAAGCTGACTGCGCACACGGTCGTTCTCGTCCATCAGATTCTGGTTAAGCCTGTTCAGCGAGTCTATCTGTATCACATACGAGCGCAATACGGCTCTCACTGTGGCCAACTCCTTCTTCAGTCGGGTAATCTCGGCAGCGTCACTGGCATGAGTGCGCTTCAGCTCTTCCAGCAGTTTCTGTGTGCGCTCTTGCTCAGCCGTCAGTTCGGCAATGATAGAGTCGTTCTTGATAAAAGTCTTCATCTCGCTATACTGGGCAGCGAAATCCTGATACTCCTTCTCCATTTCCTGCTTGTCGAGGGCAGCCAATTCCTGCATATCCTGATTGGCTTTCTTCTCTTTTTTCAGACTATATCCCAAATAACCTATGCCCGCAAGCAGCAAAATGACGAGCAGTATTACTATTATCCAAGCTTTCTTATTCATATTAAAAAGTATTCAAAAATTTTGTGCAAAAATAGTTTTTTCCCACGAAATAGCCAAGAAAAATTTGCAGTTTTGGAAAAAATTACTATATTTGCAACAATATTAACGTAAAAATAAACAAGTATGGGCAAACAGGGCTTTATTTACAAGGCTTTTCACCTCTACTACGACGGTTTCCGCAATATGAAACTGGGACGCACCCTGTGGGCCATAATAATTATCAAGCTCTTCATTATCTTTGCTGTCCTCAAGGTGTTTTTCTTTCCAGACTTTCTCAAAGAGCATGCACCAGCAGGAGAAGAAGCCGAATATGTGGCTACGGAAATCGTTAATCGGGCGGAATGATAATGATAACGAGAACGTTAACGATAACGATAACCTAAAAACTCAAAACTTAAAACTAAAAACTCAAAACTAAAAACTAAAAACTATAATCTATGAACTGTGAACTATTTCTTAACATTGACGCCAGCTCAATAAATTGGGCGAGGGCACAATTTGCGCTCACGGCAATCTATCACTGGCTGTTCGTGCCCCTGACGCTCGGATTGGCTGTTATCATGGGCATCTGCGAAACCTACTGGTATCGCTCCCGCGACACCTTCTGGCGCGACTGCGCAATGTTCTGGCAAAGGCTCTTCGGAGTAAACTTCGCCATGGGAGTTGCAACGGGTATCATCCTCGAATTCGAGTTTGGCACCAACTGGTCGAACTACTCTTGGTTTGTAGGCGACATCTTCGGAGCGCCACTGGCCATCGAGGGCATCGTGGCATTCTTTATGGAGTCAACATTCGTTGCAGTCATGTATTTCGGCTGGAAGAAAGTATCACCCGGATTCCATCTGGCATCCACATGGCTCACAGGATTAGGAGCCACGATATCAGCATGGTGGATACTGGTGGCTAATGCCTGGATGCAGAATCCAGTAGGCTGCGCCTTCAACCCCGACACAATGCGCAACGAGATGGTGTCGTTCATCGATGTAGCACTCTCACCCTTCGCCGTAGGCAAGTTCTGCCATACCGTCATCTCGGCATGGATTATCGGAGCCGTATTCGTAATGGCCGTATCATGCTGGTATCTTATGAAGCGCCGCGAGATACGACTGGCCAAGGAGAGCATCAAGATAGCCGTAGTGGTAGGTCTCATAGCATCGCTGGGAGCAGCATTTACCGGCCATATCAGCGGACAGCAGGTGGCCAAGGCGCAACCCATGAAGCTCGCTGCAATGGAGGCACTCTACAATGGCGGCACCGACCAGGGACTCACGGCCATAGCCTGGGTGAACCCCTTTGTGCAGCCCGACTACAAGAATCAGCAGTCGGCACCGCTCAAGATCGACATGCCCTACGCACTCTCTGTCATGGCCACCAACGACCCTCACGGCTACGTGCCCGGCATCAACGACATCCTCAACGGCTATACCACGCCCGACGGACATGTAGAACCCTCGGTTGACGAGAAGATAGAGCGCGGACAGAAGGCCATCACCGCACTGGCTGCCTACCGCAAAGCCAAGAAAGAAGGCGCCAGCGAGGCCGACGTCAATGCCCAGCTGTCGATTATCAAAGAGAATATGCCCTACTTCGGCTACGGCTATGTGAAGGACAAGAACGACATAGTGCCCTACGTGCCGGTAAACTTCTGGGCCTTCCGCATCATGGTAGGCGTGGGATGCCTGCTCATTCTCTACTTCATCATCATGGCCATCATATCATTCCGCATCCCCTACCTGTCGATTATCACGCGCCGACTGCTGGCCTCAGTCGGTCTGCTGCCAGAGACACATGCCGACACGCACGAAATCACCTCACTGCCAGCATGGCACTATTGGGTGGCCATCATCCTTGTGCCACTGTCGTACATAGCATCCGAGAGCGGCTGGCTCGTGGCAGAGTTCGGCAGACAACCCTGGACCATTCAGGACATGCTGCCCACATGGGTAGGCATCAGCGACATCAGCGGTGCCAGTGTAGCCCTCACGTTCTTCCTTTTCCTGTTCCTCTTCACACTTATGCTTGCTGTAGAAATCAGCATCCTGCTCAAGCAGATAAAGAAAGGACCTGAATATACGGAAATTGAAAATTGAAAATTGAAAATTGAAAATTGAAAATTGAAAATTGATAATTGAAAATTGAATATTATGCTTACCTATAGTTTTCTGCAACATTACTGGTGCTTCATAGTAGCACTGTTAGGCGCACTGCTGGTATTCCTGCTCTTCGTGCAGGGAGCCAATTCGCTGGCAGGCAGCCTCGGATATACCGAAGAAGGGCGCCGACTCGTATATAACTCCACAGGCCGCAAATGGGAATTCACATTCACCACGCTGGTAACCTTCGGCGGAGCATTCTTCGCATCATATCCCCTATTCTATTCCACCTCCTTCGGCGGAGCCTACTGGCTGTGGATGCTCATACTGTTCACCTTCGTGCTGCAGGCTGTCAGCTACGAGTTCCAGAACAAGCTCGGCAATTTCCTCGGCCCCAAGACCTTCCAGTTCTGCCTGACACTCAACGGCATTCTCGGCCCACTGCTCCTGGGCGGTGCCGTCGCAACATTCTTCGAAGGTTCCAACTTCATCATCGCCAAGGACAATATGATCGATGCAGAGTCGATAACCCCCATCATCTCTCGCTGGGCCAACGCCTCCCACGGCCTCGACGCCTTGCTCAACCCCTGGGTGCTCGTCTTCGGATTCGCTGTGGTGTTCCTTGCACGCATACTGGGAATACTTTATATTATTAATAATGTCAACGACGAGGACATCCGCTCCCGAGGCTCAGTACGCCTCATCGGTGCTGCCGTGCCGTTCCTCATCCTCTTCATCGCCTACTTCATCCACCTGCTGCTGAAAGACGGCTTTGCCTACAACGATGCAGGCATCATCTTCATGGAGCCCAACAAGTATCTTCACAACCTTATCGACATGTGGTATCTGGCCATCATTTTATTAATAGGAGTTGTGCTGGTGCTATGGGGCATCATCACCGAGGTACTGCGCGGCAGCAGAATTTTCAATTTTCAATTTTCAATTTTCAATTTAGGCGGCATCTGGCCTACCGGCATAGGCACAGTAGTCACAGTGCTCTGCCTGCTGCTGCTCAGCGCTTACAACCATACGGCCTACTATCCGTCAACTGCCGACCTGCAGTCGTCGCTGACCATGCAGAACTCGTGTTCGTCAGAGTTCACCCTGCGCACCATGTTCTACGTCTCGCTGCTTGTACCCTTCGTGCTGGCATACATCGTCTATGCCTGGCGAGCCATCGACAAGAAGAAACTCGACAAGGAAGAGATTAAGACCGACCACGCATATTAGTGCCTACTGATTCAACCACAGCCAACGGGTAGCCCAGTCATGCAAAACAGCGGGCTTCCAGCGGCTGACAGTCTTAGCACCCTGCCAGGACCCTGCTCTCTGAGCGGGGTCTTTCACGTCGGTAAACCAATGTGAGCCAAGGGGTATGTCTGTGGAAGCCTGAGTATGACCAGGCCACTGGTCGGTCACTACAAGCGTTCCTTCCAGTCCGTTGAAGGTGGGTATGTCGGAACTGAGTTGATAGCGAAGTCTGTTGGAAGCAGGCTCTGACATTGCAGACTTGGGGGCATAGCGCACCACAGCACAGCCGTCGGCGTAGGATGCCTGCCACTGCTGCTTGTCGATAGTAAGCACGAAAGGCACAGCAGGACGCTTGCTCTTCTTAACGCCCTTGGGCATGGGCAGGCGCAGTTCCCAGACTCCATAGACGGGAACAGTATCGGTGGCAACCTTTGTGCTGACGCGATAGGGACTGCTCTTCATCGGTTCGAACTGTCCTCCCCAGCTGGGCTGTGTGGCGTCGTCAGGATTGCCGTTCATCATATAGAGCAAGGCGGGGGTGTCGCCCATCTTGATTCTACCGCCATAATAGTTTATAAAGTCACGACCTAAATGGCCTGCCTGACTGATATAGTCGTCGAAGTAGGCAGTGCTGCTGCCGTTGTCTATGAAGCCGCGGTAGGAGGCATTGTTCTCGATAAACCACAGGTTGGGGAAATTGCGGGCTATATAGGTGTAGGCATTGCATCCCCACTTCTTGTTGGGACCGCCAATCCAGTAAACGCGGATTCTGGTGGCTATGTCGGGGGCATCGTGCAGCGCCTGTGCCACATCCTCAAGGGCGCCCCACACGAGTATCCACAAGGGACGGTCCGAGGGTCGGCGGGCACACTGAACTATCCAGCGCGAGCCCTCGGTGGGCTGGTCGTAGCCTGCCCAGGGTGCCGCCCCACGACGGCCCTGCTTGCAGAGGGTGCGCAGGGAGTCGGGGGCAAGCAGTGTGGGAATATGACTGCTGAGCACGGGGTAATCCTCAGCGTAGAGTGATATCATACGAAGGATTTCGTCTTTTGAGCCATCGCCGAAGCTGGGCGACGATACCAGCCCCTCAATGTCGAAGCGCTCGTTCAGCATCAGCAGGTGGGCCATCGACTGGTTGTCGTCGGGGTCGGTACCTCCTATATCGGTGCTGATGAGTATGCGGGGCTTCACGGCAGCTGCCGCCTTGCGGGGCTTCACAGTGATGATATAACGGGCATACGAGGTGAGACGGGGTGTAGTCATGTCGTAGGCTTCCATGATGACGTGGATGGTCTGAGGCTCGCTGACCTCGGGGGCTACAAACCACATCCATGCCTCGCTCTCGGGACCGAAGATGAGATCGATATCTTGCTTATAGGTGCCTGATGGATACTGATACCAGCTGGTGCGCCACTGACGCTTATACTTCTGCGGATTGGCAGCCACCTGTTCCTTGGTGATACCCTTTTGCAACCACATTTCGCCGCGGATAGCCCACAGTGCATCGATATCTACTGGGTCTGGGTCACGGACGATGGCCTCAAGCCGTACGGTATCGCCGCTATAGACGGTATGGTCGAGTCCCATAGGCACCTCGACGACGGGTTTGTGGTTGGCCTGCTCATACTTCGGTGAGACACACCACTGCAGGCGAGCCTGGAAGTCGTGCATGGCGGGTTCCATCCATTCGCGCAGCTGGCCGAAGCCATTGTCGCGATAGACACGGTCGAAGCCTTTCACCTTGTAGAATCGGCCACCCCACCCACCATAGGTCGGGTCCTCATGGCCACGCAGACCGTTGGCCAGTGAATAGAGGAAGGCGGGGGTGTCGCCCTCACTGATATACGACTGGGTGTAGCAGGCACCAAGCGGATTCTTTCCGTTATGCATATACTGCTTCACAAAGTCGGTGGTATTGGTCATGGTGCCATAGTCCCAGCTGCCACTGAAATGGTGGTTCAGCAGGATGGTGACCAGCGGGTGATACTTCTCGATATACGGACCGCCGGCATCCTGATACCAGATGCAGTAGAGCACGGCCTTGGAGACGGCACGCTCGTAGTCATTAGGATAGTCGCGTTTCAACTTCTGGAATGCCTTGGCAGCGGTATTAGTGCCTCCCCAGCACTGGATATATACGGGACGGGGGTCATCCTCCAACAACACCTCGACGATGCGGTCGGAGCCAGGGGTGTCGGGCCATGCGGCAGGATCTACCAAAGGCTTGGCACCAGGCAGCGCCAGTTTGCAGCGCTTGCCGTCGAACACTACATGCTCAGGATCTTCATCTCCCACATAGACACGGCTACGCAGATAGTCGGGCGAGGGATAGCCTGCATCGTGGACCTTTAGGTTGGGATACACCTTCTCGTAGGCGTCGAGCTGTTCGGCCAGCCACGGTTCACTGCTCCAGCCCTTGCGCTGGAAACAGGAGTTGGTCTGAATGATAGCATCCACCTGCATATCGTTGGTGTAGAGCAGGAAATGAACCATCGAGCAGCGGTCGTCGGTCTCGGCGTCGGTCAGCACGATGACACGAGGCTTCTCCTGCCATACGGTCTCGGGAAACAAGGAACGCCAGTCGGCTGCTACCGGCAGGCATGCCAGCAGAGTGTAAAGGATTACCAGTAAGGACTTCTTTCTGTTCATATCTTTTTGTTATTAAATATACTTTCTTCCGTTTTGCTCATTGGGCTTAACTTCTAAACTACTGACTACTTATTTACTTCAGAAAGTTGAACACATATTGTTTTGTGGTGCAAAATTAATGATATATACGCAAAATCAGGTGGATTTTTCTTCCGCTAATGGTGGACTTTACTTTATTTCTACTCATTTTTTTAGAAATATCCAATTAAAGACTTCACAAATCAAGAAAAAACACTAAATTTGCATCTCAATCCTTCATGATGATGAAACGAATAGTTGTCATTTGCTTCTTAATATCATTAATAATACCTATAGATGCTCAGACAAATCTATGGATACAGCTCTATGACCGCAACACGGGAGGACTGAATGAGACGGTGTATGCTCTCAAGCAGGACGATAGGGGCTTGATATGGATTACTACCTATGGCGGATTGTATAGTTATGACGGCCAAAGATTTGTGCATCATCCCGACTCAACAGTGAAACCGCCAATGGCCGGATACCACTGGAGACCGAATACGGCATTTGAGAACAAACTGGCAGAACTGGCACAAAAGGAAAACTGGCTGCGCAACGGCAAAGAGAGGATTCTGTGCAGTATGGAAGACCGCGACGGCAACCTGTGGATGGGATTCACCAACGGACTGAGGCTCTGCCGAAAACAGGAACACCCCTTCCACATCTCCGACTTTGACGAAGAGGTGCTATGCCTGTTCCAAAGCAGTAATGGCGAGATATGGATGACGACAAGAGAAGGCAGCGTCTGTCTGCTCGACAGATGGCTGAAACCCACTGTCTGGCTGACACGGACGGGCGAGTGGTCTTCGACAAAGACCAACAGCCGCTATGTAGTCATGAGCATCACCGAAACTCCCGACGGAAGCTTGTGGCTGGCAGCACGTCATGAGGGGCTGCTACGGCTGAAAAAGCGCGACACAGACATGATGAGGGGCTTCTACATACAGCAGATCAAGGACGAAGGCGACACAGACGGCGGACTGCATGCACTGAACAATGTGTATTCCACCTGCCTGGACAATAACAACAGACTATGGACGGCAAGCCTGAACACGGGAGTGGGCATCATCATGGATACGGAGCCGAAAATCCCAGCCGACGTCATCAACCTGAATGCCCTGCAGAAAAGGGTGAACGGCCAGAAACTGCCGGAACGCATACGATGCTTCCTGCCGCTGTTCTCAGACGAGTGGCTGGTGGCATCAGACAACGGACTCTTCTATATGAAGCCGTCAACATGGAAGAATAAGGAGACGGGGGTGTTCAAGCAACTGCTGACTAACAAGGCCGACACATCAAAGAACTATTCTGCACAGTGCCTGCTGTGCGACCACGACGGATATATCTATGTGGGGACATCGGGCGACGGACTCATCATCCTGAACAAGGCGCCAGAAGCAGGAAAAGCTTCTGAAGCAAGATTCCTGTCGAAAGAGAATGGCGTGCTCTCGTCGAATGTAGTGTATGCACTGGCTCAAGACAAGAAACACGGCGTATGGGGATTCTGCGACAAAGGGCTGTTCAGGATTACTTCCGACAAGGTCAACAAGCCGTTCCACCATCTGTATGCTTCCAGCTACGGTGAAGAGTATTCGGCAGTGTGGCCGGCAATGAGCATAGGCAATGCCCTGCTGCTGAAAGACGGACGAATAATAAAAGGTACGCGCAAAGGCCTTCTGTGGTTTCAGGCCGACAGTCTGGGACAGCGTCCGTCAAGGCACAATATCTTCATTGAGGCACGATACAATAGCGCCGACAGAGACACGGCGTTCGTGGCGGGAGATACCATTATGCTACCTAAAGGATTGAAAGACCTGACACTGTATTGCTCAGTACTCGACTATAACCGCCTGTCGAACGTTGTCTATGCATACAGGATAGCCGACAAGGATTCAGCATGGACATACACTACTAATCCCGTTATCGACCTAAGAGACATACCGTCGGGATACTCAACACTTGAGATACGGGCCACCAACGGCGATGGGGTGTGGAGCGGCAACGAAAAGGTGATAACGCTGCATGTCAAGTCGGACGACAACTGGGCCTTGTCGCTGGTCATCATCCTCATGGCCGTCATAGCTGTAATGTTCTACCTGCTGGCAAAGAAACACTCTAAAAAGGATGATGCCGACAGCACGCCAAACGTGCTTGAACCCATTCTGGACAATCTGCCGACAAAAGAAGCAGTAGATGAACTGTTCAGGGCTACAGTACGCAAGAATATCGTTGAGAACATTGGCGATGCTGAATATGGGCCTGAGCGGTTGGCCAAGGATATGGGAATGAGCAAGAACATGCTCACGTCGAAGATAAAGAGCGTCTATGGCATTCTGCCCGTAGAACTCATGAACAGGGTGAGGGTGCAGGCCGCAACAGAACTGCTGACACAAACGGAACTCACCATCTCGGAGATAGCATACCGTGTGGGGTTCAACGATCCGAAATACTTCTCACGGGTATATAAGAAGATGACCGACATATCGCCTACCGAGGCCCGGTCGAAAAGAAGTATTTAGCAACCAACAGTATATGCATAAATCGCACACGGAATGAACTCTAATCTTACCGATCTTTGTTGCTTTACACCACGTTTGGTTAACGATGTCACTAACGCCTACGATATCGACTTCTCCTGGTGCAGCCCCCTTGTTCCAATTGGCGTATTTTATGATAGATGTACGCGTTTGTAACCATTGTGCAAAGATAGCCGTTTCCACCATTCCTCCAATCGCCGGGTCGGTCTCTGTAAGTGGCGAAAAAAGAGCACAACGGAGTGAGGGATTAGTAAGATATATCTTAAATGATGTTATGTGCTGCATCGTTTTTGCATTAGCATCTACCTTATAAACTATCTTTATGAGGAATGCCGCTTCAAGATACATCAAATACTTCTTAAGTACTTCCTTCCTGATTTCCGATTCTCAGGACATGACTTCGTATGAGAATTCTTCTCCAGAATGATATGCAATATAAATAAAAAGGCGATTCAGCTCTTGCGTGTCCTGGATACCGTACAAACTTGGAAGATCTCTAAGTAACACCTTATCTACAATGTCGTGTCGGATATATTGGCCCGGATCTTGCCTCATCTTTTCTGAAAATACGATTTCCGGATAACAGCCATAATTGATATAGTCAATAAAATAACTGTTAAGCTTACCGATATCCAGCGTGTCAACATAAGAACTCAACGGGTCATCAACATCTTTAGCCTTATTTCCTCAAAATTGAAGAAATAAGCATAAAACTGCATAAAAACGGACTCGTATGGAAATGGTTGTCGGGATGAGGATGTGACATTATTTCTTCTTTTTGGCTTTGGGCTCAGGCAAGGCTAAGCACGTTGCACGGACAATGGCCGAGAGATAGTCGCGGTCGTCGACATCGGCAATATAGAAATAGTCCTTGGCACCATCATAGGGAGGCTGAAGGTCGATGCTCTTAAGAAGAGTCCTACCCTCTTCTGTAGGTTTTACGTATAAACGGTCGTCGCAGATAAGACCGAAAATCTTACCATTGCAATATATACCATAGTCGCCGAACATCTTCTTTGCTACTATCTCGCCTGCACCACCGCACTGGTCGGTGATATACTGTACAAAATCTGCATTGCTTGCCATATCGTGTGGTTTTGGGGGCAAAGATACAAAAAGATACCGATAATTGCAAATAAAAATATCCGAGTTTGGTTTGCATTTCACTCGTTTTTCCGTAACTTTGCACCAGAAAACAAGAAAAGCATGATTCGGAAACTGACAATACTTGCGGCATGCCTGACTACGGTCTTGGCAATATGCGCACAAAAACGCGACAAATATGAGTTTAAGCGCAACCTACCTGTTTATGCCGACTCGCTGATAGCCGACCTCACTTACCCGTTGGCATGGGGGAATAGCGATATCACCGATTTCGGAGAATGGAAGCGTGCGGCACGCCAGAAGGTATTTGACTGCATGCTGCCACCACCTCCACGGCCTGAAGGAGGATACAAGGCGAAGGTGATTTTCGAGGAACAGCGTGACGGCTACAAAGCACGCAAACTCGAGATACAACTGTCGCGCTACTATACCGTTCCGGCATACGTGCTAATACCCGACGGAAAGGGGCCTTTTCCTGCAGTCAACGTGCTGCACGATCATGGTGCCCACCTGTTCATAGGCAAGGAGAAGGTGATAAGCCCGCTGGCCTGTGAAGACTCTACGGTAATCCGCGATGCCAACGAATGGGCGGCAGGATACGAAGGACAGTTCTACGGCGACTATCTGGCGAAGAACGGCTTCGTGGTACTGGCAACAGATGCACCCATGTGGGGTGAGCGAGGCCAGATGGAGGGTGCCCGGCGCGACCGCTACGACATGATAGCCGGCAATATGATGATGTATGGTATCGACCTGTCGGCATACATGACATACGACGATATTGCAGCAACAGAATTCCTGGCATCGATGCCTGAGGTTGACAAGGGGAGAATAGGATGTACGGGATGGTCAATGGGTGCTTACAGGGCCTGGATGCTAGCCGCACTCTCTGACTATATCAAGGCGGCAGTACCCGTGTGCTGGATGATAACTACCGACGAACAGATGTCGTTTAAATACCAACGCACTGAGAACGGAGGCTTTGCCAACTGCTTCCCAGGACTGCGCCGATGGCTGGACTATCCACACATTGCCAGCATAGCCTGCCCTTGCGCCATGCTGTTTATCAACGGAGCCCAAGACAAGCTGTTCCCTGTGGCAGGTGTGCAGAAGGCTTTCGACATCATGCACCAAACATGGGAGAGCCAGGGCGTAGGCGACCGACTGGTGACAGAGATATGGGACATGCCACACAGCTGTCCTCGCGAAGCCCAGCGACGAGCACTGGAATTCTTTAAGAAACACCTATAATTATTATATATGACACCTACAGAACAACGCAACCAACGACTGGGCAGCAAAATGGTGAAGGCCCTGGAGCGCCGCCATTTCGAGGCTTATTATTGTGCCACTGCCGAAGAGGCTAAACAACGAGTGAACGAACTGATACCCGACGGAAGCAGCGTGACATGGGGAGGAACGATGTCGGTACGCGACATAGGAATACCTGAAATGCTGAAACAGCGAGGCACACTCGACGTGTGGGACCGCGACCTGGTCACCACCCCAGAGGAGAAACAGGAGATGTATCTGCGAGCTTTCAGGGCCGACTACTATCTGGCATCAGCCAACGCTATATCCGAAGACGGCGTAATAGTAAGCATCGACGGCAACGGCAACAGGGTGGCTGCTATCACATGGGGACCGAAGCGCGTAATATTTGTTGTGGGCATGAACAAGGTGGCACAGAATGTTGAAGCAGCACTGATGAGAGCACGCTCTACGGCATCACCCATCAATGCGGCCAGATTCGACATCAACACTCCATGCCAACTGGACGGACAATGCCATAACTGCAACTCGCCTCAGAGCATCTGCAACTATATCCACTTCCTCAGAAACTCGCATCCGCAGCGTCGCCACGTGGTGATACTGGTTGGCGAAGAACTGGGATACTAACAACAGGAAATTATGAAAAGAATATTTGCCATAGCATTGGCACTGCTGACCATGTGGACTGCCGATGCAAGAAACGTGCGTGAAAAGATACTGCTCAACGAAGGATGGAAATTCACCTTCGGCAATGCCGCCGACCCTGCCAAGGACTTCGGATGCGGAACAGAATACTTCAACTATCTGACGAAAGCCAACTCTATTCACAACGAGGGACCATACGCCATGAAATTCGACGACACAGCATGGCAGGAGGTCAACATACCTCACGACTGGGTGACCACACTGCCATTCGACCCACAGGCCAGCCACTCGCACGGATATAAGACTGTGGGATACAAATATCCCGAAACAAGCGTTGGCTGGTATCGCAAAACCATCAGCATACCAAAAGACGACGAGGGAAAGCACCTGATGCTGCGCTTCGACGGAATATTCCGCAATGCTACGGTGTGGTTCAACGGTTTCTACATGGGAACGGAACCAAGCGGCTATGCCACTCAGGTGTACGACGTGACAGAGTATGCCAACTATGGTGGCGACAACCTGATATGCGTGAGGGCTGATGCCTCGTTGGAGGAAGGATGGTTCTACGAAGGGGCAGGCATCTATCGTGATGTATGGATAGAGAAAACCAGTCCTGTTCACGTAGTCCCATTCGGCACATTCGTCAGAATGACGGATTCGGGAATACGCATCAGCACAGAGGTGGAGAACTCGCTACTTACGGAAGCCTCATGCGAGGTAAGTCAGCGCATCATCGATGCAGAAGGTCGTGAGGTGGCCAATGCCGCTGCCGTCACGCTAAGACTCTGCCACAAAGAGAAGGCTGCTGCCGAACAGACTATGACGCTGGAGAAACCTCATCTGTGGAGTACTACCGACCCCTATCTGTATCAGGTGGAAACTACCGTCAAAGTGGATGGCGACATTAGCGATGTATATACAACCACAACGGGTTTCCGCACAATAGCCTTCGATGCCGAAAGGGGATTCCTGCTCAACGGCAAGCCACTGAAACTAAAAGGTGTCAACATGCACCAAGACCATGCCGGTGTGGGCTCGGCTATACCAGAGGCTCTGATGGAGTGGCGCATAAAGCGGCTGAAGGAAATGGGATGCAATGCCTACAGGGCATCACATAACCCCATGACACCAGCACAACTGGACATATGCGACCGCGAAGGAATTCTGGTAATCGACGAGAACCGCCTCTCGGGAATAAATCAGGAGCACCTACGCTTACTGGAGAATATGATACGGCGCGACCGCAACCACCCCAGCATCATTCTCTGGAGTGACGGCAACGAGGAATGGGGTCTGGAGAACAACATCCAGGGCACACGCATCGCACAGGCCATGAAGGCTTACACACGACTGATGGACCCCACCCGACCTTCGACAATGGCAAATGCCGGTGGCACAGAACTCATCAAGGGGCTCGACGTGGTGGGATTCAACTACATTGCACAAAACGATGTTGACAACCGCAAGAAAGATAACCCCGACTGGAAGATTGTGGGCACTGAAGAGACTACCGGATGCGGAACACGAGGAATATACTTCGACGACCCGAAACAACCGGGACACATGAAGGCTATCAACCGTGGGACGGAACCTGGGGTAGAGAACGTCATCGAAAGGGGATGGCAGTTCTACGCAGAACGACCATGGGCATCAGGATTGTTCTACTGGACAGGTTTCGACTACCGAGGTGAGCCTAACCCGCTGAAATATCCTGCACACGATTCGGAGTTCGGCATACTCGACTACTGCGGATTCTGGAAGGATGAAGCATGGTATCTGAAATCGTGGTGGACTGACGAGCCCACGCTGCACATCTTCCCCCACTGGAACCTTCAAGGTCATGAGGGCGAGGAAGTGGAACTGTGGGCATACAGCAACTGCGACGAGGTGGAACTGACGGTAAACGGAAAGAAACTGGGCCGACAGCGGATGCCACAAAACGGACATCTGAAATGGAGTGCCACATACCAGCCTGGCAAGTTAGTGGCTGTGGGATATAAAAACGGGAAGCGCATTCTCACCCAGACTATAGAAACCACAAAACAAGCCTCACGAGTAAGACTGACTGCCGACAGAAAAACAATAGCTGCCGACGGCCGTGATGTGGCAATAGTAACTGTAGAGGTTCAGGATGCCAAAGGCCGTACTGTGCCTGACGCATGCCCACTGTTGACACTGCAACTGGAAGGTGACGGCAGAATACTGGGTGTAGGCAACGGAGACCCCGCATTCTCAGGTTCCGACCACCCAAGCGAGAAAGACTGTCACAGTTTCCAACTGCCTGCCTTCAACGGACTGGCACAGATTATAATACAGAGCGGACATTCAACCGGAGCACTCTCACTCACCTGTAATGCACAGGGTATGAAGGCTCCTGCAAAACTTCTAATTCAAGCAGAATAAATGATAGTTTGTATAGCAGAGAAGCCCAGTGTGGCGAGAGATATTGCACGCATTATCGGTGCCACATCGTCACACGACGGCTATATGGAAGGTAACGGTTTTCAGGTTACGTGGACATTCGGCCACCTGTGTACCCTCAAGGAGCCCAACGACTATACTCCCATGTGGAAGTCGTGGAGCCTGACGTCGCTGCCCATGATTCCCGACCGCTTCGGCATCAAACTCATAGATGACCAGGGCATCAAGAAACAGTTTGCCATCATCGAGGGACTGATGCAGAAAGCAGAACGCATAGTCAACTGCGGTGACGCCGGCCAGGAGGGTGAACTCATACAGCGCTGGGTGATGCAGAAGGCGGGCGCCAAGTGCCCAGTGAGCCGCCTGTGGATCTCATCGATGACTGACGAGGCTATCCGAGAGGGATTCCAGAACCTGAAAGACCAGCAAGACTACCAACCATTATACATGGCCGGACTGAGCCGGGCCATTGGCGACTGGCTGTTAGGAATGAACTGCACGCGACTCTACACGCTGAAATACGGCCAGAACCGACAGGTGCTCTCGATAGGACGTGTGCAGACACCTACTCTGGCACTCATCGTCAACAGACAAAAGGAGATAGACAACTTCAAACCTGAGCCCTATTGGGTACTGGCAACAGTATATCGCGACACAACATTTACTGCCACAAAGGGCAAATTCACCTCGAAAGAGGAAGGCGAACAGGCTTTCAAAACAATCGAAGGCAAGCCTTTTACCGTCACCAAAGTAGAGAAGAAAGAGGGCAAGGAACAGCCCCCACAGCTCTATGACCTCACATCGCTACAGGTGGACTGCAACCGTAAGTTCGGATACTCTGCTGAAATGACACTCAACCTCATACAGGCTCTCTACGAGAGGAAGTTCACCACATATCCCCGTGTAGATACGCAATACCTCAGCGACGACATCTACCCTAAGTGTCCGCAGACACTGAACGGCCTCTACCAGACAAATTTCGGTGGAGTGGCTCCATACGCACCCATCATCAAGCCTATAGGCGGGAAACCGCTGAAGAAAAGCAAACGCGTCTTCGACTCATCGAAGGTCACCGACCACCATGCCATTATCCCAACGGGAGTAATCCCCCAGAACCTAAGCGATGCTGAGAGAAACGTGTTCGACCTCGTGGCACGCCGTTTCATCGGTGTGTTTCTGCCCGATTGCAAATTCTCGACTACGACGGTTTTGGGAGAAGTCCGGTCTGTTGCTACTGAGTCTCAACCTACGGAACAGACTGTCGAATTCAAGGCCACGGGTAAGGAAATACTCGACCCGGGATGGAGAGTATGCCTTCCACAATCCAAGAAAAAGGTGAATGACGACGAGGATGAAAAGAAACTTGATGACGAAGAGCGCACACTGCCGACATTCGCAAAGGGCGAAAGCGGTGACCACAAGCCTACGCTGACGGAGAAAATGACCACACCACCACCCTACTACACAGAGGCAACACTACTGCGTGCCATGGAGACAGCAGGAAAATTCGTAGAAGATGAAACTCTGCGTGCTGCCATGAAGGAGAATGGCATAGGCCGTCCTTCGAGCCGCGCCAGTATCATCGAGACACTATTCAAGCGACACTACATCCGTCGAGAGCGCAAGCGCCTCGTTGCCACTCCTACTGGCATCGAACTCATCGACCTTATCCGCGAGGAACTGCTGAAAAGTTGCGAACTGACGGGTATCTGGGAAAAAAAGCTGCGCGACATTGAGCACCAGAAATATGACGCCAGCCTATTCATTCAGGAACTGAAACAGCAGGTCACCGACATAGTACACGACGTGATGTGCGACCCTACCAACAGGCGCATCACCATCACATCGGCTGAAGACGAGAAGAAGAAAGGCAAAAAGAAACCCAAAGACGATACGCAATAAAAGCAGTCTATTATACGTTATTGTTTACGTATGCGAAAGAATTTACACCTTATTATATATGTTTTCTTGACAGCCGTAATCCTGACTGGATGCGGTGCTGAACAAGCCGTGAAGAAAGGTGACAAATTCTACGCATTAGGTGAATACTATGATGCCGCGACTCAATATCGGAAAGCTTATTCGCAGACTCCTGCCAAGGAGAGAACACTGAGAGGGCAACGGGCATTGAAAATGGCAGAATGCTACCGCCGCATCAACTACACACAAAAGGCTATTGCTGCCTACAACAATGCTATACGCTACAAGCAGACAGACTCTCTTACACATCTGTATCTGGCTCAGCAACTGATGAAAAACGGCAACTATAAAGAGGCCGGCAAGCAATTCCAAATTGTGCTCGACTCTATACCAGGCCATCAGCTGGCCCTGGTAGGACTACGGGCTGCTGCACAAGCCCCGCAATGGAAAAAGGAGGGTTCTGACTACACGGTGAAGCGCGAGAACATGTTCAACTCACGCCGTGCTGACTATTGCCCAATGCTGGCGGGCGAGGAAAACAACCAACTCTTCTTCACCTCGACGCGCAACCAGGCCAAAGGCGACGAGTACAGCGGCATCACAGGCACCAAGAACGGCGACATCTTCTTTGCCCAGAAAGATGACAAGGGAAAATGGCAACGACCTGAGGTAATAGACTCTGAGCTGAACACCGACTATGACGAAGGGGCATGCAGTTTCTCACCCGACGGCCGCACGATGTATCTCACACAGTGTAAGACCGACCCCGACTATCCACGCTTCGCCACTATTATGACCTCGAGCCGTTCGGATGCTACATGGAGCAAGGCTACAGAACTGAAGCTGACGCGCGACACGCTCTCTGCCTTTGCCCATCCTGCAGTATCGCCCGACGGACAATGGCTATACTTTACCAGTAACATGCCCGGTGGAATGGGCGGATATGACATCTGGCGAATAGCCATTACAGCCAACGGCAGCATGGGTGGAGTGGAAAACCTGGGAGAACCTATCAATACCCCAGGCAACGAGATGTTTCCCACGTTCCGCCCCAATGGCGACCTTTACTTCTCGAGCGACGGACACGAAGGCTTAGGAGGGTTGGACATATTCATTGCTCATCTCGTGAGCAATGAAATTAGAAATGAGAATTTAGAAATGAATAATGATGACAGCGAAGACCATTCTTCATTTCTCATTACTAATTCCTCATATAAGATAACGCATCCCGGCTACCCTCTTAACTCACAGGGCGACGACTTCGGAATGACGTTCGAGGGGCTACTCAATCAGGGATTCTTCTGCAGCAATCGAGGCGATGGCAAAGGATGGGATCATATCTATTCGTTCTACAATCCTGAAATCATACAGACTGTAAAAGGATGGGTGTATGAAAAAGACGGATACGAACTGCCGGCGGCACAAGTCTATATGGTAGGCAACGACGGCACGAACCTGAAACTCAGCGTCAAGGGCGACGGCTCGTTCACACAGGAAATCAAAGCCGGCGTTGACTATGTGCTGCTGGGTACATGTAAAGGTTATCTGAACCATCAGGAACAACTGCGCGTTGAACCGGTGAAAGAGTCAGAGGAGTATGTCTTGCAGTTCCCATTGGCTAATATTATGGCTCCAGTTCTGATAGACAACATCTTCTACGACTTCGACAAAGCCACGCTGCGCCCAGAATCTACTGAAGCATTGGACCAGTTAGTAAAACTGCTTGAGGAAAATCCTAATGTAACCATTGAACTATCAGCCCATACCGACTATCGCGGTTCTGCTGAATACAACAAGCGCTTATCACAGCGACGAGCCGAGTCGGTAGTGAAATATCTAATAGAACACGGTATTGCCAGCGACCGGTTGACTCCTGTAGGCTATGGTAAGGAGAAACCAAAGACCATACGCAAGAAACAGGCAGAGCGCTATCCCTACCTAAAAGAAAACGACGTCTTGACGGAAGAATTCATCAAGACGCTCGGAGAAGAAGAGCAGGAAGAATGCAACCAGCAGAACCGACGTACGGAATTCCGCGTGTTACGCACTACCTACGGACTCTTTGATAAGAAATAGCCTCACCAACGCCAACGAACAGTAAGCCAAACAATACGGCAGCCAGCATTTGCAGGTTGACGCTGAAAGACTCTACGGCCAACGTGCGAAGCATGACCTCGAACTGAATGGTCAACAGTTCCCAACCATTGAAAATCACAAACAGCACAGCAAACACAAGGATGCAGAATGCTGTCCACAGGCGGTTGAAGAGTTTCGTGGAAACATGGGATGTGACGTGCGAAGTCTGCGGCAAGCGCTGCATCACACGCTCCGTAAAGCCATCGTCGGCGATTGTCTGCTGTGCCGCATCACTGAAAAACTGCTGCAGCAACAAGTCATCATTCATTGTCTTATCGTCCATATCCATTCTTTCTTAAATAGTTTGCCATTTTTTCCTTGCCTCGCGAAAGGTGCGACTTTACCGTGCCCTCTTTCATCTGCGTAATCTCGGCTATCTTCTGAATATCATAGCCGTCGATGAGCTGCAGGGTAACGCATGTACGTTCGTCTGGCTTCAACAATGCCAAGGCACCATAGATGTCCATTTTCAATGAGGAATGAGAAGTAAGAAATGAGGAATGAGCTGCGCTATCATTTTTCAATTCCACATTTACATTACTCATTTCTAATTTCTCATTTTTCATTTTACGACAATAGTCGTAATGGACATTATAGGCGATACGCATGAGCCACGTCTGAAACGATGCCAGACCACGGAACTTGCTGATATTCAGATATGCCTTGACAAATGTGTCTTGAGCCAAGTCGTCACTCAGTTGACTATCTCCCAGTGTCTGATGTAGGAAAAACCTGCGCACGGGTGACTGATAGCGACGGACGAGTTCGTCAAAAGCCCGTCGGTTGCCCGCTACAGCCACCTGTGCTACGAGAGAGATGTCGGTGAGTGATGCCACTTTACAATTATTACTCTTTTAACCTCTGATAATCTGATTCTTGTCTGGAATAATAATCCACGCCACGATATAGAAGGGAATGCCTGCGAAGGCCGTGAACAGCGTGAGTGCTGCATATCCGAGGCGCACTGCTACGGGGTCGAAGTCCATATACTCAGCGAATCCGGCGCAAACGCCGCCCAATACGCGGTCGTTGCTTCTTGTCAATTTCTTTGTCATAGTTATTCAATTGTTGTCTTAGTTGTTCAAGTTGTCGTTATTTAAATCTCTTTTGTCGTCGATGATGTCGCTGTTGTTGTTCTTGCGCGCTGTACGTGAGGCAAACACCTTACCCAGTCCGATGCAAAACACCAGTGCACCGATGCCGAAGCCCACTTGTCCGGCGGCATAGCCGAGGAATACCATCAGTCCTACACCGACGAAGCACTGGCGCATGCCTTTCTGATACTCGTCATCAGTATCTGCGGGGGCGTCTTTCAACAACTGGTCGGGAATGGGCTGTCCCTGCTGCATGGCCATCTGTGCCAGGCGCATCTTCTCCTTGCGGTTCTTGTTGATGAAGTAGAACAGCGCAATGATGATAAGCACCGGTGCCAGCACGAAGATGATAAGTAGCACACACAGGACAAATATCATGCCACCGATATCTTTGCTATCCATGTGGCTTAAGGCATTGTGAACCACACTTCCGAAATCATCGTCATCTATCTCGTAGGTTGTCGTGCGGCTGCTCCAGGGCGACGTTGGCGTGGTGACAGTCACCTTCGACTTGTGCTTTGTGATTGTTACTGTATCCACACTCGTTGTATCCGAATAGACTTCCACGGCATCCTTACTGGTAGAGTCAGTCAACTCTTGCTGCGGGGTGTGGCGGTGCTTCTGAGCCGCAGCCTGGACTCCCATGCTGAGAGCCAGCACCATTGTTAATGTTATAAGTACCTTCTTCATTGTTGTTTTCGTTTTGTTATGTATCATTTTCTAATCATTAATTCTTCTGTATTTATATCTCCCGAGCCACGGACATTGCTGCGATGCTCCTTGACGCTGCCTGTCAGCGTGATGTCGCCAGAGCCCGTGAGATTAGATTCCACCATACCACTGTCGTCGAACGCCATCTTGATGTCACCAGAACCAATCAGGTTGACAGAAGACTCCAGCATCTTCACGTTCTTGACATCGACATCTCCGGAACCTACCAGTGACACATCGATACGGTCGCAGATGACGTCGTCGAAACAGATGTCGCCGGAACCGTTCAGCACGATGTCGAGACGGTCGGTATCCAGCAGGCGCTGGCACTCAAAATCGCCAGAGCCCCTCAGCGTGATACCTAGGAAGTCGGGTGACGTGACATACACCGTGACATTTCTGCTGTCACTGACGCCGAAGTTAATCCATTTGCCTTCTCCCTTCATATTGATCTTCAAGACGTTGCCTTCCATACGGGTTTCCACGTCTTTAATCACCTCAACAGGTGCATCCACCTTTACTGAGAACGAATCGTCCTGCATGTATTTCACGTCCAACGACCCCAGCAGCTCTATGCGTTCAAAACCCGTTATCGAACGAGTTTCTTCACCATGTGCCTCGGTTCTGGTCCAATTCACTCTCAAGCCGTGACAGGAACAGGATGCCAACGTTCCTATGGCTAAAACAGCTAATAATACCTTTTTCATTCTTTCGTTATTTTGAGGGTTCTTTTAACTGTTAGACGCAATAAATCTCAAATTAGTTGCAAAGATACGAATTAATTTTTGTACTTTTGCAAGCAAATGGCAGAATTACCCGTTTTATTCACCGACTATACCCGCCAACTGATGGGCGAGGAGCGCTTTGAGCGATATCTGCAATCGTTCGAGGAGGATATTCCCGTGAGCATCCGCCTAAACCCGAAAAAAAGGTTAGCTATGAGCGGTGAGCGGTTAGCGGTGATCGATGGCGAGCCGGTGCCTTGGTGCCGCGATGGCTACTATCTGAAGAAGCGCCCCAACTTCACCATGGACCCGCTGCTGCATGCAGGCTGCTACTACGTGCAGGAGGCCGCCTCGATGTTTCTCGACGAAGTACTGCGCCAGCAAATTGTAAATAGTAAATTGTCAAATAGTAAATGTCTCGACCTCTGTGCGGCACCTGGCGGTAAATCGACGCTGCTGAGGGCGGCATTGCCTGAAGGCTGTGTGCTGTATAGCAACGAGCCCGTCCGCAACCGCTTCAACATCCTCAGCGAGAACGTGCAGAAGTGGGGATACGACAACCATATCGTCACCTGCCAGTATGCCCGTGACTTCCGTGCATCAAAGTTACGCTTCGATGTTATCCTCTGCGACGTACCATGTTCCGGCGAAGGCATGTTCCGCAAGGACCCTGCCACCATCCGTGAGTGGAGCCCGCAGAACGTCGAGAAATGCTGGCGGCTGCAGCGCGACATCGTGGCCGACATCTGGCCGTGCCTGAACCCCGGTGGTATTCTTATATATAGTACGTGTACCTTTAACACAAAAGAGAACGAGGAGAATATCCGCTGGATACTGGATGAGTACGATGCCGAGGTGCTGCCCATCGACGTCAAACCCGAATGGAACATCACTGGCTCGCTGCTCGAAGGCTTCGACGAGCCCGTCTGTCGTTTTATCCCCGGCATCAGCCGTGGCGAGGGACTGTTCCTTTGCGTGATACGCAAAGGAATGAAAGCTGCCTCTCCCCCGACCCCTCCCCAAGTAGGGAGGGGAGAAAAATGCGCGCCGAAGTCCCCCCTCTACTTGGAGGGGGATAGGGGGAGGCTTCTCCCCTCTCTACCTGGAGAGGGGTCGGGTGAGAGTATTGAGCTGACTTATCAACAGGCAATAGCCTACTTGCGGGGCGAGGCACTCGTGTTACCCGAGGAAACCCCACGCGGCGAGGTGACGGTGTGTTTCCAGGACCATCCGTTAGGATTGGTGAAGAATATCGGCTCCCGCGCCAACAACCTGTATCCCAAAGCCTGGCGCATCAAGACCACCCACATTCCTTCAGCTTACGAACCCGTCTTAGATGAACAAATATCCCAATAAATAGTAAATTGTATATTGTCAAATCGTAAATTACCAAGATGAAGCAATACTTAAATATACTTGACCGTATCCTCAAGGAAGGAACGCAGAAGGGCGACCGAACAGGCACCGGTACCATCAGCATCTTCGGCACGCAGAGCCGCTACAACCTCAACGACGGTTTCCCACTGCTGACGACGAAGAAGCTGCACCTGAAGTCAATCATCTACGAACTGCTGTGGTTTCTGCAGGGCGACACCAACGTGCACTACCTGCAGGAGCATGGTGTGCGCATCTGGAACGAGTGGGCCGACGAGAACGGCGAACTGGGTCCCGTTTACGGTCACCAGTGGCGCTCATGGCCCGACTACGACGGCGGTGTCATCGACCAGATACAATACGTGGTCGATCAGTTGAAAACCAATCCCAACTCGCGGCGCATGATAGTTTCTGCATGGAACGTCGCCGAGGTCAACAAAATGGCTTTGCCACCATGCCACACCATCTTCCAGTTCTATGTGGACTATCCCGACGGACAGGACGCCCAGGGACGCCTGTCGCTGCAGCTCTACCAGCGCTCGGCAGACACCTTCCTCGGTGTGCCGTTCAATATTGCCTCGTATGCCCTGCTGCTCCAGATGATGGCACAGGTGACGGGCTTCAAAGCTGGCGACTTCATCCACACCACAGGTGACACCCACCTCTACCTGAACCACATAGAACAGGCAAAACTACAATTAACCAGGGAACCGCGTCCCCTGCCTGTGATGAAGCTCAACCCCGACGTGAAGAGCATCTTCGACTTCCACTACGACGACTTCCAGTTAGAGGGCTACGACCCCTGGCCACATATCAAAGCAGAGGTGTCGGTTTAAGAGAAATGAAAGAAATGAGTAATCAAAAACCTCAAACCTCAAAGTTATGATTAGTATTATTGCTGCCGTGGCCAGGAACAGGGCCATCGGATTTAAGAATAAATTAATATACTGGCTGCCAAACGACCTGAAGCGCTTCAAGGCACTTACCACAGGCCACACCATCATCATGGGGCGCAACACCTATCTTAGTCTGCCGAAAGGTGCACTACCTAACCGCCGCAACGTGGTTTTAAGCCGCTCGACATTCAAGTTCCCTGGCTGCGATGTTTACCCATCTTTGGATGAGGCGCTGAAGAGTTGCCAGCCAGATGAAAATGTATTTATAATTGGCGGGGCCAGCGTTTACAAACAGGCAATGCCGATTGCCGACCGTCTATGTCTGACAGAGATTGACGACATACCTCAAGAGGCAGATGCTTTCTTTCCCGACTACAGTCAGTGGAAGGAGGAGCAGAGGGAAGCCCACCTAAAAGATGAGCGCCATGAATTCAACTATGATTTCGTAGATTACATTAAGGATCCTTTACCTTATTATTAGCAGAATAATTAATATTCAAGGCACCCGCCTTGCGCAAAGCCTGCTTAACATCATTTATGACTCCCATCTCAGTATCACGGTCGGCACGTATGCTGACCACTAGATGCTGACGATCGTCGTCAGACATTTGGGCACGCGCATTGCTTATTTCTGACCCTATCTGGTCAACCGTCACATAGCGGTCGTTTAATTGGATTCGCGTCTCATCAGATAGCACACGCCCCTGGGCATCAACAGGTTTGCCTATAAACAGATACACTACACTCGACTTGCGTACAGCCTTCTCAAGTTCAGTACCCTGCGGAACACTGTATCGCACTTGAGGTTTAACATCACGCATGTGAGTGACTATCATAAAAAAGAACAGTACTGTAAATATCAGGTCGGGCATAGCAGCCAGATTTAGTCCTGGCACCTCATGCTGACGATGGCGGAAACGACTCATTTGTCACCTCCTTCCTGTTCTGTAGGCACACCTTCACTAATGCGCTGAGGATAACGAGCCGTCACCACTTCACGCTCTTCTGGTGTACAAAGGTCGAACGAGTGACCGTATTTCTGACGTGCCATCTTATCACGCAGTGAGTGATATGCAGCCACCACGGCATTCTGCATCTCAAAATATGCATTGTAACTTGTGTGACGGTCAGCCTGCACGGCAATAATATGGCGATCGGTCTGACGTGAAGCCACGAACGACTCTACCTGCTGTTGCAGTTCGGTCAAGGTCACATTCTGGTTATCACAGAATAAAGAGTCATTAGCATCCAACCGCACCTCAAGCACATTACTACGATTGATGTCCTGCAGCTCCTGTTGCTGTTCCTCCACGGGTGGCAACTTGCGTCCTAGTCCCTTGTCGGTGTCCATCGACGAAGTAACCAGAAAGAACACCAACAACATAAACGAGATGTCGGCAGTCGATGTGGTATTGAGTTCGGGAACGTCCCTATGTCTTCTTCTGATGAACACTTTTGTTATAGAATTGAAAAATTAATGAATTGAATATTATCGTTTTAGCCTTCTGTTCATTCCCGACACACCAAAGCAAACCAAAACAGCTGCTACGACAATCAGAATCACAGAAGACACTATCAGCATGTCGGTAGCCTTCAGCCAGAATGCATCGCTGAAAATGGTGCCGTTGACGACCATTGGTTTATCAGATCCCAACAGCCACGTTACCAACAACAGTACAGCGGTAAATGCAACTATGAGCCATCCACGGTTACCACCATTACGCCGTGAACCTACTAGCAATGGTCTGACAGCCGAAACCACTGTCACCACCACAGCCACAGCCGATACTATATACATCAGCCATAGCATAACCTCTGCCAAAAGGAAACTACCTGCGTCTGCCATTATATATTATTTACGATTTACGGATTTTCGATTTACGATTATCAACACTCATAACTCAAAACACGTCATCGCTTCTGCTTATACTTCGCTATCGAGTCGGTCAGCGAGATAGCACTCTCCTCCATCTGCGATGTCAGATGCTCAATCTTAGAAAGAATGTAGTTGTAGAAAAACTGCAAAATAACTGCCACGATGATACCGAAAATTGTAGTGATAAGAGCCACCTTCATACCTTCGGCCACAATGGTTGGACTGATGTCGCCTGCCGTTTGGATACGGTCGAAAGCCATCACCATTCCAATAACCGTGCCAAGGAATCCCAACGACGGTGCCACAGCAATGAAAAGACGAATCCACGAGCAGCCTTTCTCCATATTGGAAATCTGCACTGTACCATAGTTGGTCAACTGGCGGTCAATTTGTTCCAACGGCTCCTTGATGTGAAGGAGACCTTGATAGCAGATGCTGGCAACGGGACCGCGAGTGTCGCGACAGAGGTCTTTAGCACAATCCACATCGTCTTGTTCCAAAAGGGCATCTATATCCCGCATCAGTTTCTTTGCATTTATTTCCGACAACGTGAGATAGATGAGGCGCTCAATACAGAATGCTAAACCCAGCACCAACGCCAAAGCGACCAACGACATAAATCCGGCAGAGCCCTCAATAAACTTTCGCTTCAGCTGCTTATGCAGGCCGCCTCCTTCCTCTACACTATTTTCGTTATCCATACCTTCCAAATCGGCAGTAATTGCTGCAATAGCAGAGTCGGCAGCCATTGTATCTGCGACAGCCAATTCTACCGAGTCCTTGGTATTACGTACCGAATCCTGTGCCTGAGCAGGCATACATACCAACAAGCTCACCACAGCCAAGAGTACCATCAGTTTTCTTCTCATAAAACTCTTTGTTAGAAATTTCGTGCAAAGGTAAACATTATTTCTGAAACTAAAGCACGATTAACAATAAATAGCAAAAGTAAAAAAATGGCTGTATTATTTGGTATTTCCAAAATAAATAATGGCTGAGTACGGCTTTGGGGACGACGAAGACGATGATTTTTATTACGAGGAGTGACCTTCGGGTCACTCCATCGGAAATAGTCCGAACAATTTGGCATCAATCATGTCGGTTACCTGCTTGAGAGCCTCTGGGCTGTCACCAAACTTGCAGTTGTCTCCATCGACAATGATTAACGGTCCTTTATATGTGGCAATCCACTCCTCATATCGCCTCTCCAATCCCTGTAGATAGTCTAATCGCATGGTTTGCTCATATTCGCGGCCACGCTTCTGGATCTGAGCCACCAACGTAGGTATGCTTGAGCGAATATATATCATAAGGTCAGGCAACTTTACAAGCGACATCATCAGGTCGAACAGATCGCTATAATTCTCGAAGTCACGGTCAGACATCATACCTTGCCCGTGGAGGTTTGGAGCAAAGATTCGTGCATCCTCAAAAATAGTACGATCCTGAATGATTACATCCTTCGACTTAGATATCTCAACCACCTCTTTGAAACGCTTGTTGAGGAAATACACCTGCAGGTTGAACGACCAGCGGGGCATATCAGCATAGAAATCTGCCAGATATGGATTATTATCTACGGGTTCAAAACGTGGCGTCCATCCATAACGGTGAGCCAGCAATTTGGTCAGTGTGGTCTTTCCACTGCCTATGTTTCCTGCTATTGCTATGTGCATATTTAGTTTTGAGTTTTTAGTTCTAAGTTATGAGAAGAGTCCAAAGAGAGTGCTGTCGATGCGGTCAACAATCTGGGCAAAATCCTTCGGCTGATTCAAGAAGTCGAGTTCGTCCTTATTCACGGTCATCACACGTCCCTTATACATATTATAAATAAAGTCGTCGTATCGGCGGTTTAGATTCTCCAGATATTCAAGTTTGATACTTTGCTCATATTCCCGTCCGCGCTTCTGAATGTTACCCACCAAATGCGGCACCGATGCCCTCAGATAAATCATCAGGTCTGGAACTCTCACCATAGACATCATCTGCTCGAAGAGCTCCATATACGTAGCATAATCGCGGTCGCTGAGATTACCCATTGCCTTGTTGTTCTGCATGAACACATAGACGCCCTCATATATCGTACGGTCTTGAATGACGGTATGGTCAGCCTGGGCAATGGACAGCAAGTCGCGAAAACGCTCTTTAAGGAAAAACACCTCAAGATTGAACGACCAACGGTGAATATCGCGATAATAGTCTTCAAGATACGGATTATGCTCCACAGCCTCATAGTGCGGTTCCCAACCATAATGCCTGGCAAGCATCCTTGTCAGTGTAGACTTTCCACTACCAATATTTCCTGCTATTGCTATATGCATGATGCTGCAAAGATAGTAAAAGTTTTGCAGAAAGCGTCAATAAAACATAAAATATTGCGGAATGAATAATCATTATGCTGTTTTTTTCATATATTTGCGAGACGAAACTTAAATTACTACTAAAACAAAACAAGTATGAAAGACCTGAGAATGTACATTGACGGCCAGTTCTGCCAAAGCAGCAACGGCCAGTGGATTGACGTGTTGAACCCCTCGACAGAGGAAGTTATCTCCCGCCAGCCCGAGGGCACCGTGGAGGACGTGAACCGTGCGCTGGATGCAGCCCGCAAGGCACAGAAGGCGTGGGCGAAGACTCCGGCTATTGAGCGTGCTGCATGGCTGAAGAAGCTGGCCAACGGCATCCGTGAGCGCCGTGAGGAGTTAATCGATATCATCATGCGCGAACAGGGTAAGACCATCACGTGGGCAACCATCGAGGTGGACGTGACGGCTGAGTATTTCGACTATATGGCATCGTTTGCACGCCACATTGAGGGTGAGATTATCCCCAGCGACCGTCCGAACGAAACCATCTTCCTGACGAAGAAGCCCATCGGTGTAGTGGCAGGCATCCTGCCCTGGAATTTCCCGTTCTTCCTCATTGCCCGTAAGGCCGGTGCTGCGCTGATAGCAGGCTGTACCATCGTCATCAAGCCTTCGCAGCTGACGCCAGAGAACTGTACCGTATTCGGTGAGGTGGTGGACAAGGTGGGTCTGCCGAAGGGTGTCATCAACATCGTGACTGGTAAGGGTAGCGTCATCGGTAACGAGATGGCTGGTAGCCCGAAGATTGACATCGTCTCGGTGACGGGGTCTGTGGGTGCTGGCGAGAGCATCATGGCTGCTGCCTCGAAGAACATCACGAAGGTGAGCCTGGAGCTGGGTGGCAAGGCGCCTGCCATCGTCTGCAAGGATGCTGACCTGGAGAAGGCTGCACAGTGGATTGTCGACTCGCGTATCGGCAACAACGGCCAAATCTGTAACAATGCCGAGCGCGTGTATGTGCAGAAGAACGTGAAGGCTGAGTTTACGAAAATTCTGGTGGAGAAGATGAAGGCTGTCAAGGTGGGCGACGTATGCAAGGACCACACCGTAGATATGGGTCCGCTGGTTGAACAGCGTGCACTGGAGAGCGTGACGGAGAAGGTGGAGCGTGCCATCAAGCAGGGCGCAAAGCTGCTGTGTGGTGGTCACCGTGTGGGCGAGAAGGGTTACTTCTATGCTGCCACCGTGCTCGACGACTGCACGCAGGATATGGACATCATTCACGAGGAGACTTTCGGTCCCGTGATTCCGCTGGTGGAGTTCGACAACCTGGATCAGGCCATCGCATGGGCTAACGACTGCGAGTACGGTCTGGCATCGAGCGTCTTCACCAAGGACATTGACACGGCAACCCGCGTCGCCCGTGAACTGGAGTTCGGCGAGACCTACATCAACCGTGAGCACTTTGAGGCCATGCAGGGCTTCCACGCCGGCGTGAAGAAGAGTGGCATCGGCGGTGCCGACGGCAAGCACGGCATCGAGGAATACCTCGTCACCCACGTCACCTATCTCGACACGCACTACGAGTAAACCGACTCAAACCCATCATAACAAATAAAGAGGGACATCAAATCAAGATGCCCCTCTTTGTTTTCCGCTCAAGCTCTGGTCGTGGCTCCATCAATCAAATCACAGTGTGATGCCAGTTCCCGAATCCTCACTTCTTTGTTTTTTCATGCCGTAAGTGTTGGGGATACCGAAATTTGTTTGTATCTTTGCATCGATGAAACAGCTGGTAGTCTATGTGTTTGGATTGCTGTTGGTACTGATGGGATGCACTACGGCAGATGATCGGGCCCGGATGCGTGTTGGGCTCGACAGTATTAATGTACGCAACCGTACCGACCAGCCCTTCACCATTCAGGATGTGGAACCTTACGTGCAGTTCTTCGACAATCACGGCACACCCAACGACCGCCTTCTGGCACACTACCTGTTAGGCCGCGCCTACTACGAGCACGGCGAGGCTCCCATGGCCTTGGAGTGCTATCACGACGCCATCGACTGTGCCGACACCACCGCCAAAGACTGTGACTATGCGCAGCTGAGTAGAGTGTATGGGCAGATGGCCAAGATTTTTTGCGATCAAGGTCTGTTTCGACAGCAGCTTTATTTGACGAAATTCGCCTCCGACTATGCATGGAAAGCTCATGACACGCTCTCTGCCCTATTAAATTACGAACAACTAAGTGTAGTATATAGAAATCTTCATGTTGCAGATTCTGCCATTATTATTGTTAAAGACGTGGCAAAAATGTATCATCAATATGGATACCCTTCCGATGCTGCAATAGCTTTGGGAAGTATCATCCATCTTCTTATCAAGACTGGCGATTATATTAATGCAAAACGATACATAGTTCAATATGAAACAGAATCTGGACTATTTAACAAAAAAGGTGATATTTTAAAAGGACGCGAGTATTATTATAAAGTCAAGGGACTCTATTTCCTATTTAATAATAAACTGGACTCTGCCGAGTACTATTTCCGCAAAGAACTTCGTGACGGTAAGGACTTCAACAACCAAAATGCTGGTGCAAAAGGATTAGCAGAGCTGTACCAGAAACTCCACTGTCCAGATTCTGTGGCTAAGTATTCTCAATATGCCTATGCCATGAGTGATTCTATTTATGCGCAAAAAAAAACACAAACCATTGAACGTATGCAGGCGATGTACGACTATACTCGTCATCAGAAAATAGCAATACAAGAAAAAGAAAACGCTGCTAACGAAAAGGCGAAACGTCAGTTCAGCATTGGGATGCTGCTTTTGGTTGTTGCCGTAGCCTCATATATAATATATAAGATGTATGCAGAGAAGAAAAGAAAGCAGGCGCAATACATCAGAAACCTTGAGGAATTGGAACAAACACAGACAGAAGTCCTTCAACTCAGAGCACATGCTGAAGAATATGAGGAACTGATTGCGAAAAAAGAAGAACTTTTGGAAGAGCAAAATGCGAAACTCCAAGAGCAAAGAAAGGAATCCCTGCAAGACCATGCTGCTTCAGACAAACACATCAAAGCATCAGACATCTATCAGATCTTACAGAAAAAGCAGTTTGGGCAGAAGTTAACAGTCCAGGAACTTCGCGATTGCCGAAAGTTAGTTCTTGAGGCTTTGCCTGAGTTCAATAACCTACTTTTATCCAAACAATATAAAATCAGTGTAAGAGACTTCGATGTTTGTATGTTGTTCCGTTTGGGTTTTAGGTCAAAGGAGATTAGCAACATGCTGGACATAACCCAAGGCAGGGTGTCCCAAATTTGCTCAAAACTTCTTCGTGATGTCTTTAAGAAAGACTATGGAGGCATGTCAGAATTAATAGAAATCCTTCACGACCTGTATTGAAAAGGTCTTTCTAAACTTTTTATAATCCATTTGCTTTTAGAGACTTACAGCGAAAACTAACATTTTGCTAAAGTTTTATTTGCCCTTTTTTGTTGGTGACTGATTTACTCTTCATAATTTTGTAGCGACTAAAATTTAAACGCCAAAATTATGAAGAAACTATTATTAATGATTGTAGGTGCTTTCATGTTAAGCACAAGTTTATTGGCAAAGACATTAGTTCCATTGTCGGTTTATATCGAAGATGATGATCGTCCTGTAGGACATGACTATCCAAAGTCACCCATGGATCCTCCCACGGTGTACATTGAGGACTATACGCTGACGTTCGAGAGTTATCATCCTGCGTACGTCCTGGTGTTGAAGGACGAGAACGGCGACACCGTCTATACCACCGTTGTCCACGTCGCACAGACGGAGGTTGAGCTGCCTTCCACGCTCTCCGGCAACTATGAAATCAGGCTTGTCCTGGGTTTATGGAGGTTTACTGGCTGGATAGAATTGTGATACAGGCCTTTGTATGTTTCTAAAGAAAAATCGATTTGATTTCAATCAGAAGAAATATGGACTTATCGATTAGTTTATTATTGGTTGGCATCTTTGCGTTAGGTCACTCAATAGGATATGACAGAGACCAGGACAAGATTCCCTCAGACTCCGACACTATTGCGGTTGACAACCCATTGCGAACTCTTACCGTACAGGAGTCCTTGATGCCGCATCTTCCGACCTCTCCTCAGGCCGAGGCTTTTCAGCGTGTGGGCGACTATTCCGTGAACAACTCTTCGGGAATGCCGGACATCAGTATTCCCCTATATGAGATTAACCATTGTGGCTATAAGATTCCTTTGGCCTTGCGTTATATAGCCACACCGCTGAAACCCGGCTATAACTACGATGTGGTCGGTAAGGGATGGGCATTGTCCCCGAGTGCCTGTATTACGCGTAATATCGCATCTGCAGCCGATGAGGATACCGATTTCAAACTGAGTACACAAATCTTCAACGAGTATTTCAATGATTATGAGAACTCCTTGAATGATTTCAACTTCCAACACGACAAATTCAATGTCACCTTGCCCGACGGCGCTTCTTTCTTTTTCTATATGTGTAGAGATGAAGGACAGAATATCAGATATTACATTTCTGATAGGCATCCCTGGAAGATAACGTATGGAGTCTCTGGTTCAGGAATCAGTAACTTTACACTTACCGACGAGCATGGCATTAAATACTATTTCAATGATGCCGATAGGGCTGTCTGGCCAGCCTTCAGTAAAAATGTCGCCTGGTATCTTAGCAAGATAGAACTACCAAACTCCACTTCACCTATCAACTTTTCTTATTCACTGTCTATTAAACAGGATAATGAACAGATAAACAATCCTGTTCTGTCCCTTAAAAGGTTTTATCCGTACAATCCGATAAGCGGTCAGGCAGTGGAAGTCAATCGCGACAACGGTACGCCGAACAGTAATTATAAGATGCGCCTGCTGACATCCATCAGTTTTGGGCCGACAGTCCTTCAGTTTACCTATCAAAACTCCACTGACGAGTCTCCCTATAATTATCTTAGCAGTATCAACATCACAGATGGTAGTGCTCCTTTTAAGAACATCCAGTTCAACTATACTTTTAAAGACACTTGGGCTCATCCTGTTGCTGACCTCACCAGCCTGACTCTTTCTGGAGCAAACCAGCAAGAATCGCCGCAGGTCTACAAATTCACATACAGCGGAATGAACCAACTGTCTGGTGTTACGACTACGGATCATTGGGGATACCGCTCTTTTGACAACAGTCTGAACACCGCCAATTTCAATTTCTTTGTTGAGTTTGACTCTACTTATAATATCTTACAAAGCGGCCTTTTTAAACTTTTACAAAAGACCAGCCAGGAGCCATCTCTTTATCAGAAATTCAAACTACAGAACAGCACGGCAGACTCACGTCTGGGAGTGGATGCTTATTATCACCACTACCTGACCTCGATAACTTATCCTACAGGTGGCAAGACGACCTTTGAGTTTGAAACGCATCGTTTTGTCACTGCCACAAGTGCTCAGGGCGACTATATCACCACTAAGAGGCAACGTCGCGTTGTTCAAGGTGGAGGCATGAGAATCAAGAAAATCAGGAACTATACAGCCGACGGAGCACTTGCCGATACCAAGTCCTACTTTTATGGACCTACCTATCAGGAAGTGAATGCTCAGAATCTGAATTATCCGGAATGCGAAGGGATTACCTCCAAAAACCATATCGGTTTCGGGGAGCCCGTTGTTGATCCGAACCTTTTAACTTACTTAAGATTCAACAACTCTCCCCAGATTCCATCATCTGTAAGGAATATGCTTTTGGGACAAAACTCTCAGGGAGAAATAGTATTGAATACAAACCCGTTTAGGCCATATAGTTATAACTGGCAGTGGGAATGTAAGTTCAGCTCCCTCTATTTCCGGGGGTTGCTGGGTGGAAGGAATGCGGTCGTCTATCCTGTGATTACAGAATACCATGGCGATGTAGACAATCTTGACGCTGCCTCACTTAACATTACGGGAAAGATAGTCTATAACTATAACATCTACGACTATGGCGACTCTGTTTATTTGGAGCCTCTCCAGTATTACGGTCATGTACTGGACTGTCGTGAGAATCCCGCTAAGAGAGACTGGCTCACAGAGAAAACGACTTATGGATATGACGGAACAGACTATAATTTATACCAAAAAGAGGTTTACAGTTATCAGACGACCGGCACAAATACCCTCCATGGATATAACTTTAAAGAAGAGTACCCTCCAGGATATGTGATGCCCTATTATACCGTCGCACAAAGTGTGGACCAGAAGTATTCCGTACTGGGTAACCGCCAACTGTCAGGGTCAACGAACTACATACACACTTCGACTGGTACTTTGAGTCGTACGACCTCGTACACCTATAATAATAAAGATCAGTTAACCAGCACAAGCTATACGAATCCTTCGCGAACCATCACGTACACATACCCGCAGGAAGGAGAGTCTGCCCCGGAGATTGAGCAACAGATGATTGCCCGCAACATGCTCTCCGCAATTATGGAGTATAAGGAAAACAATGACGGATATAAAAAGGACTATGCCAGCTATTCCTTCGGAAACGAAACACTGCTGCTGCCTTCCAAACTGTATCGTCTGGCCTCCACCCTATCAAGTCAAGAATTTGAAGAAGACCATCGTATCCTGTCATATACCGCCAATGGCAACCCTCTTGAAGTGGTGGACCGCAGCGGCATCCATACCTGCTATCTGTGGAGCTATCATGACCGCTATTTGGTGGCAGAGATACGAAACGACTCCCTTTCGCATGTCAATACCGTGCTTCAGACGGTGTTTGGCACCGATGCCAGTGGGCTGGCAGCCTTGGCCAGCCCGTCATCAGCCGGTCTTGACAACCTTCGTACGAGCTCCCAACTTACCAATTGTATGATAACCACCTGGACCTACCGTCCGTTGGTGGGTGTCACCTCATCAACAGACCCGTCTGGTGTATCTACCTATTATGATTATGATGGGCTGGGACGGTTGAAGGAAATATACCAGTATGAGGGTAATGTCGTATCTCCTAACAACAAGCGAGTTTTAAAACAATACACTTATCACACAAGTACTTCAGAGTAGCCTATGAGACACCTGATATCCATCCTCCTTATCCTTTTAGGCCTGTCGCCGTCTGCCAGTTCCCAGACTGTTGACTGGAGCTATGTCCGTACCCGCACAATGACGAATCCCGCTGGTACATACTATCTGGACCACTATGACTACGACAACGGTCTTGGCCAACCCTGCCAGCAGGTGGACGCCGGCATCACCCCCACCTATAAGGACCTCGTAACGCTGACGGTGTATGACTCTTGGCGCCGCCCCACCCACAGCTGGCTTCCCACGCCCATGTCGGGTAACGGCGCGCACCAGTCCGACGGCGACGTGCAGACTGCAGCCTGTCAGCAATATTCCGACCAGTCTCCCTATTCGCGCACCGACTACCTGAGCTCTCCCCTCCTGCAGGTTACGCAGCGTCACCTTCCCGGCGAGGCATGGTATCAGGCCGGTAAGAAGCTGACCTATGACCGGTTCAAGAGCGGAAGCGGAAACAACGGGGGCACAGCCCCTGGTATCATCTTCTACTACGGCTACCCGATGCTGGATTACAGCAACAGCAGCTGTTTGGTTGAGAGTGAGCAGGACGAGGATAGTTGCCGTACGGATACCTACAAGGACCTGGACGGGCGGCTGAAGGCCGTGAGACAGATGCACGGGACGGAGGTTCATGAGACCGTGTACGGATATGACCATATGGACAACCTGCGCTTCGTCCTTCCGCCGGAGGCCGTGGCCTACTATAAGAACAACCAAACTGTAGGTGTAAGTTCACAGGATGCGGTGATGCCAAAGTATGGCTATGAGTATCGTTATGATGCCCGTCACCAGTGCATCTACAAGAAGCTTCCGGGCTGTGAGCCTGTGTATTATATCTACGACAAGGCCGGAAGGCTTATCTTGTCGCAGGATGGCGTGCAGCGTGCCGGTGGGAAGTGGAGCTTTACCATCCCCGACGTCTTTGGCCGTACCGTGCTGACGGGTGAATGCCAGTATTCCGGCGACTACAGCACCGAGCCACTCTTCAATACGGTGGTGACGGCCTCGCGTACTTCTGTGGGAGGCACCTATGGCTATACCGTCACGGGCCTCCAGCCCGGCAATGCCGTGGTACATACAGTAAGCTACTACGACGACTACAGCTTCATAGGAACCAACAACATTCCCTCATCCCTTTCCTATGCCTCCCCGCCTGTCAACGACTGCGGTACGCAGGGGCTTTCCTCTCCGAAGGGACTGCTGACGGGCACCGTCACGGCACGGCTGACAGGAACGGGCGTCAGCGGCTATGACTACTCGGCCCTGTACTATGACTGTCGCGCAAGGGTAATCCAGACGCGTAGTACGAACCACCTGGGAGGCTACGACCATGTATATACGGGCTATGACTTCACGGGCAATATCGTGAAGGAGTACCACTGGCACCAAGTGTCTGGAGGGACGGCACGTACAGAGGAGATTACCAGCACCTACGACCATGCGGGCCGCCTTCAGTCGAAGACCCACCGCCTGGACGGAGGTAGCGTTGTGACGCTGCTGTCGAACAGTTATGACGAGCTGGGGCGCCTGAGCAGCAGCACCCGCCACGGCAACGAAACCACGCTGAAGACGGAATATGAATACAACGTGCGCAGCTGGACGACGAAGATAGACAATCCGCTGTTCAAGGAATACCTTTATTATAACACGGCGCAAAACGGCAGCATACCTCAGTACGGTGGTAACGTCTCGGCCATGGACTGGCAGACGGGCAGCCTGCTGCGTGGCTACACCTTCGGCTACGACGGCTTCTCCCGCCTGACCCAGGCTAACTATCTGGAGGCCGGCAATGCCAGCACGAAGTACGGTACCAGTTATACGTACGACAAGATGGGCAACATGCTGTCGCTGGAACGTAATGGAAGGCTTGACAACAACACCTTCGGGCTCATCGACGATGTGGAGTTCACCTATGACGGCAACCAGCTGGTGAAGGCTGACGATGATGCCACGGACCCGACATACGCCGGAGCCTTCAACTTCGTGGACGGAACGGATACCACTACGGAGTATGAATACGACCAAAATGGCAACATGGCGAAAGATTTTAATAAGAATATTTCGTCAATCCAATATAATTCGCTAAATTTGCCGACGAGTATCACATACAGTAACAACCCCGTCGTTAAGAAAGCGGACTACACCTATAGTGCATCAGGTGCAAAGTTGATGACAACCTATACCAACGGGGCTACTACTACCAGCAACGCATATTGTGGCAATATGATTTACGAGAACAATGTACTGAACCAGATACTGGTGGACGGCGGGTACATCACTTTCAGCGGCACCACGCCCGTATACCACTGCTACCTGAAGGACCACCTTGGCAACAATCGCGTGGTGGTCAGGGCGGACGGCATGGTGGAGCAGGTGAACCACTACTATCCCTTCGGAGGACTGATGGCAGAGAGCACAGGTGGTGACGTGCAGCGATTCAAGTATAACGGCAAGGAGCTGGACCGCATGCACGGGCTTGACTGGTATGACTACGGCGCAAGGCACATGGACAGGGCACGCGGGCAGTTCACGACGATGGATCCGCTGGCAGTGAAATACTACAACATCAGCCCGTATGCGTATTGCGCGAATAATCCTGTGAATGCTATTGATATAAATGGAGATAGTATTACTGTTGACAAGTATGGGGAAAACCTAGAAAGAAAAGGCAATGATAACAATGTATATATGAGTGACAACGGGAAAGATGTATACATCGGGAAAATAGGAAAAAGTGTTAATATTAACGATATAGCTAAAAACGTTTTTACTAGAAATGCAAAAATTGCAAAAGAATTAAAGAATCCGATTTCTTTTTACAAAAAAGTCAAAACTAATGGAGATTGGGATTTGAAAAATAAAAAAAACACCATATGGCAATTTGCAAGAACACATAATACCACTTTTCAATACGGAAATGAAAAGCTAAAAGCTGAAGATGTTGGAAATTTCAACTTTGGCGTAGTGTCTAAAGCATATGGGATACCAGAAAACATTGCATTAAAAGGGGCTGGTCTTTATCAAATTTATAGTGGAACTTCTTCTGCAGAATGGCAAAAAGGGAGAATGCTTATTTATTCAACATTAACTCCTTCTGGTATTATAAGTACATCAAAGGACTATAATCTATTGGCACCTTATGGCGATGATCCCATAGATCAATATTGGATTAGGAGAGGTTATAACTATTAAAATCATGAAATACTGTAAATTGTTATTAACTTTTGCATTATGCTGTGTATTTTGCAGATGCCAAATGGTTGATAAAGATGTTGAATACAAAATAGAACATAAAGGGCATACTGTAATTATACAAAGGATATTGGGAAATGCAACTTCTGCAAATTATATCCAGGTTATCATAAATGGTATAATAGTTGCAAACATAAGAGAAGAAAGTACAGTTATTGACCATGTAGAATGTAGTGATTCTGTTGTTATCATTTACAACAAGAACTGGAGTGATGAAGAGGATAGCAAATGTGACACTTTATTTATAAGTAATTATTGATGAATCAGAAAGAATCATCGGGACAGGTTTTTGAATCCTGGCAGTTCTGAGGACTCTTTGATTTGCTCCAACTGAAAAATGAAAAATAAAAAAACAATGAAACAAATACAAACAATCATAGCGCTGACGCTGTTAAGTTCAACAGCCAATGCACAGAATATTCAAGGGTCATATCAGCCTAAGGCAGACGGACTGGTGAGTAAGCAGCAGGTAGCATATACCGCCACAGACACTATAGGTCAGGGCCTTTTCTGGGACCTGAGCGAACTGGAACTGCCTAAGCGGAAACATACCGCCAGCTATACGGAAGAGGAAAGCGGAAAGGACATCGTAATAGGTACGGAGCAGCGTACACGCTCCTACTACCGGTCGACACAGGACTGCGTGATGCTCTGCGGATATGAGAACAACCTCACGAAGGTGGAGTACGACCGCCCGGAACTGCTGTTACACATGCCATTGACGTATGGCAGCCGTCACGACGGACTGTTCCACGGGACGATGGCCTATTGTGAGCGGATGTTCATGCGTGTCTATGGTTCCTGTCAGGTAACTGTAGACGGCACGGGCTGCATGGTGCTACCCTCAGGTGACACGCTGCGCCATGTCAGCCGTGTACACATCAGAAAGCTGACGGCCCAACAGCACTATCCGCACATAACGACAGGACGGGAGCTGAAGGCATACGTGGACAGCCTGCCATACACCACGGACAGCATCCTGCTGCACTTGGCCACAGACAGCCTGCTGACAGAAACCCATACCTACCGCTGGTATGCCACGGGATACCGATACCCCATCCTGGAGTGTAACACAATCGGCCACAAGAACGGCAAGCCCTATCATACGGCAGCCTACTATTGCAGCCCAGAGGAACAGGAAGCGATGTTCGACGAGGAGAATGCACAGATACGCAATCAGTTGGCAGAGGCAGACAAAAACAATGGCCATCGCCAGGATGATGACAACAAGACACCGAACAACTCACCCATACAGGATGTGCAGATTAGCGTGAACGGCTCTATGATGACCGTCAGCTACAGCCTCACCGCTGATGCCACCGTGAAAGCATTGGTATGCGACGTTTCCGGCATCGTCTACCAACAGAACTCACAGGCAGGAAAAGCAGGCGACGACTGCCAGATGACCATCCACTGTGACGGTCTTCGGCACGGCCAGTATGTGCTCTATCTGAATGTAAACGGACAGGTTGCCAGCCATACCGTCAGCCTATGAGACACCTGCTATCCATCCTCCTTATCCTTTTAGGCCTGTCGCCGTCTGCCAGTTCCCAGACTGTTGACTGGAGCTATGTCCGTACCCGCACAATGACGAATCCCGCTGGTACATACTATCTGGACCACTATGACTACGACAACGGTCTTGGCCAACCCTGCCAGCAGGTGGACGCCGGCATCACCCCCACCTATAAGGACCTCGTAACGCTGACGGTGTATGACTCTTGGCGCCGCCCCACCCACAGCTGGCTTCCCACGCCCATGTCGGGTAACGGCGCGCACCAGTCCGACGGCGACGTGCAGACTGCAGCCTGTCAGCAATATTCCGACCAGTCTCCCTATTCGCGCACCGACTACCTGAGCTCTCCCCTCCTGCAGGTTACGCAGCGTCACCTTCCCGGCGAGGCATGGTATCAGGCCGGTAAGAAGCTGACCTATGACCGGTTCAAGAGCGGAAGCGGAAACAACGGGGGCACAGCCCCTGGTATCATCTTCTACTACGGCTACCCGATGCTGGATTACAGCAACAGCAGCTGTTTGGTTGAGAGTGAGCAGGACGAGGATAGTTGCCGTACGGATACCTACAAGGACCTGGACGGGCGGCTGAAGGCCGTGAGACAGATGCACGGGACGGAGGTTCATGAGACCGTGTACGGATATGACCATATGGACAACCTGCGCTTCGTCCTTCCGCCGGAGGCCGTGGCCTACTATAAGAACAACCAAACTGTAGGTGTAAGTTCACAGGATGCGGTGATGCCAAAGTATGGCTATGAGTATCGTTATGATGCCCGTCACCAGTGCATCTACAAGAAGCTTCCGGGCTGTGAGCCTGTGTATTATATCTACGACAAGGCCGGAAGGCTTATCTTGTCGCAGGATGGCGTGCAGCGTGCCGGTGGGAAGTGGAGCTTTACCATCCCCGACGTCTTTGGCCGTACCGTGCTGACGGGTGAATGCCAGTATTCCGGCGACTACAGCACCGAGCCACTCTTCAATACGGTGGTGACGGCCTCGCGTACTTCTGTGGGAGGCACCTATGGCTATACCGTCACGGGCCTCCAGCCCGGCAATGCCGTGGTACATACAGTAAGCTACTACGACGACTACAGCTTCATAGGAACCAACAACATTCCCTCATCCCTTTCCTATGCCTCCCCGCCTGTCAACGACTGCGGTACGCAGGGGCTTTCCTCTCCGAAGGGACTGCTGACGGGCACCGTCACGGCACGGCTGACAGGAACGGGCGTCAGCGGCTATGACTACTCGGCCCTGTACTATGACTGTCGCGCAAGGGTAATCCAGACGCGTAGTACGAACCACCTGGGAGGCTACGACCATGTATATACGGGCTATGACTTCACGGGCAATATCGTGAAGGAGTACCACTGGCACCAAGTGTCTGGAGGGACGGCACGTACAGAGGAGATTACCAGCACCTACGACCATGCGGGCCGCCTTCAGTCGAAGACCCACCGCCTGGACGGAGGTAGCGTTGTGACGCTGCTGTCGAACAGTTATGACGAGCTGGGGCGCCTGAGCAGCAGCACCCGCCACGGCAACGAAACCACGCTGAAGACGGAATATGAATACAACGTGCGCAGCTGGACGACGAAGATAGACAATCCGCTGTTCAAGGAATACCTTTATTATAACACGGCGCAAAACGGCAGCATACCTCAGTACGGTGGTAACGTCTCGGCCATGGACTGGCAGACGGGCAGCCTGCTGCGTGGCTACACCTTCGGCTACGACGGCTTCTCCCGCCTGACCCAGGCTAACTATCTGGAGGCCGGCAATGCCAGCACGAAGTACGGTACCAGTTATACGTACGACAAGATGGGCAACATGCTGTCGCTGGAACGTAATGGAAGGCTTGACAACAACACCTTCGGGCTCATCGACGATGTGGAGTTCACCTATGACGGCAACCAGCTGGTGAAGGCTGACGATGATGCCACGGACCCGACATACGCCGGAGCCTTCAACTTCGTGGACGGAACGGATACCACTACGGAGTATGAATACGACCAAAATGGCAACATGGCGAAAGATTTTAATAAGAATATTTCGTCAATCCAATATAATTCGCTAAATTTGCCGACGGGTATCACATACTCAGACGGCAAGAGTGCCGCGTATATCTATGACGCAGGTGGCAGAAAGCTGAGGACCAGCTATCAGGTCTCTGCACAGGCCACGCCCGTCCCGACGGACTACTGTGGCAACATGATATACGAGAACAATGTACTGAACCAGATACAGGTGGACGGCGGGTACATCACCTTCAGCGGCACCACGCCTGTATACCACTACTACCTGAAGGACCACCTGGGCAACAACCGCGTGGTGGCCAGGTCGGACGGCACGGTGGAGCAGGTGAACCACTACTATCCCTTCGGGGGACTAATGGCGGAGAGCACAGACGGTGACGTGCAGCGATTCAAGTACAACGGCAAGGAACTGGACCGCATGCATGGGCTTGACTGGTATGACTACGGTGCAAGGCACATGGACGGGGCACGTGGGCAGTTCACGACGAAGGACCCGTTATGTGAGAAATACTACAATATCAGTCCGTATGCGTATTGCACGAATAATCCAATAAAATATGTCGATTCAAATGGAGAAAAAGTATATTTGTATGCTACAACGTTGCCGGGTCTTGAGCCGTCAATAATAAATCCCTTATATTATGCAACACATACATTCCTTATTGTTACAGATAATGATGGCAATCTCCAAGGCTACTTTGCTTATGGTTCAGAGTTTATGGGGGCAAAAGGAGCATTTAATGGTAGACTTATGAAACAAGAATATTCTCAAGATAAATCTATAATCAATGGTCATAATGAAGATTATCTAAAAAACAAGATTGAAATTGCTCCACCTGATGGTATGAGTCCTGAAGTATTTGACCAAACAGTTATTGATGCTGCTAATTCATTTGGTAACAATCCGAATATTAAGTATTCTGCAATACCAACATCTAGAACTGAGGGTAATTGTAATACAAGTACATCTACTATTTTAATTAAGGCTGGTGTCTCAACAAAGCAAATGCAGACAATAAAAGATCAAATTCCAGACATTAGCATAGGATTTGGTGAAGAACCTTACCCTTGGACAAAGGAAGAACAAGAAAAAGCTGTTGAGCGTGAAAGAGAGATTCAACAACTTATTTCAAGAAGTGGTTCATATCCCGCTCATCCTTAATATAACATATGGAAGTGCATGATAATTTTAAAAAAAATAGTATTATATTATTTCATATTCAACATTTCAAACATCTTGTTGATATGGAGTGAAAAATGGTTTGCAATTGATTCCGTATTTGTACTTAGTGCATTTTTTTATTTGGGATTCGTTGCTCCTATTAATACGTTTTTTATTTCTCTCGTACATTTTCTTCGAATTAACACAAAAATACTTAATAATATATGGTCTATGACAATAGTATCACTATTTCCTGCTTTGTTTACAGGTTTATGGTTAACTATAGCATATAACTTAACGGATACATATTTTATTTCGGGTTTTGATGAGAAGGTGATTTGTAAAAAATGGTATCTTGATTTTGCTTACGTGTACGTCATTTCTTATTTTGTATTACTAGCATTATTGGCATTTCATGGAAAGAAACAAGGGAGGTCAAGGATTCTCTGAAATTGTGTTGATTAGGAAATGGTCCTTGCTTTGGCAAGCGACTTTGTCGATTACTCTGATCTGTTCTAAATGAATAATAAAAAAACAATGAAACAAATACAAACAATCATAGCACTGACGCTGTTATGCACAACAGCCAATGCGCAGAATATCCAAGGGTCGTATCAGCCCAAGGCTGACGGACTGGTGAGTAAGCAGCAGGTGGCATATACCGCTGCCGACACAACGGGCCAGAACCTTGTCTGGGACCTGAGCGAACTGCTCGAAATTTGGGGACGGTTCTCGATGATCCATTTTAAGTAGAAATATTTTGTTATATTGAAATTGTTATGTATCTTTGCGCAGTAAATAACATACTAGCCGAAATTATGCCAAGACAAGAGCGCTTACATAGTGCGACAGGCATCTATCATGTCATGCTTCGTGGTATCAACAAGCAGGACATCTTTGAGGATGACGAGGACTACATCCAGTTCCTCAAGATTCTCAATGGGCTGGTAGTCAGACATGATGACGATGGCCATGTTCTTCCCGCGCATTGCACTTTCTATGCCTACTGTCTGATGACCAACCATATACATCTGCTGATGAGAGAGCAAGATGAACAAATTGGAGAAAGTGTCAAGCGTATAGGAGTTGCATATGCCCGTTACTATAATCGCAAATATGAACGTAATGGTCATCTGTTCCAAGACCGTTTCCTCAGTGAACCAGTCAACAATATCGAGTATTTCATGACGCTTATGCGATATGTTCATCAAAATCCTGTTCATGCTGGACTTACTGCTGAGGTAAGAGATTATCCTTGGAGCAGCTGGGCTGAATACGAAGGTATGCAGACCGAATACCATATTTGTAAAACGGAACCCGTTATAAAACGGCTTGACAAGACAAACCTGTATGATTTTGTCACTATGCCTGTCGATAGCAATAACATTCTTGACATAGACTATGGAACTGGTGGAATTATTACTGATGATGACATAAAGGAAAGGATAGTAGATATTTCTGGTCTTCAAACACCAACTGAGCTACAGAGACTGGGGAAGAAAGAACGTAATACAATCTTAAAACAATTATGTGAATATGGAGCAAACATTAGACAAATCTCCCGTGTTACGGGAATCAGTTATGGCGTTATTTACAGGGCAAAAAGTGGATCATGAGAACCGTCCCCAAATTTCTGCAGATCAGAGAAAAGAGCTACATAGAATCATCCATGGTGAAGGTTATGGGTATAAAGAAATAGAAGAAATAATAAAAGATTTTTTTGTCAAGTGAATATGTTACCAATTGAAGAAAGCATACATATACTAAAAGGCGACAATATCAAATATTCAAGAGCCGGTGGCGCTGCTGGTAGTATTTTGCTAATTGAAACAGAAAACAGTAATTCTATTTGGATTTGGTGCTATTGGGAAATTTATCATTCTGGTAGATTATTGGCAACAGCAGATGATGACGCCACTGCAAATGTTGGAAAAATTGCAGTGGCGGCTAAGAAGTTGGAAGGGAAAAGGATAGAACAAATAGAACTATCCCTGATTAAGTATGATTTAATTGTTTATTTTGCCGATGATTACAGATTGATAGTAAACTGTGAATCTCAGCCAGATGGTGAAAAATATCCTCTGAATAATTGGGAATTGATAATAAAGAAATTGAATACTCAATACTTCGTCACATGTAATTTTATAGTGATACAAAAATTGTTAAAACGGGAATTTGGGGACGGTTCTGAATGATCCACTTTTAAGTAGAAACATATTGTTATATTGAGACAATTATGTATCTTTGCGCAGTAAACAATATACTGACCGAAATCATGCCAAGACAAGAGCGCTTACAAAGTGGATCATGAGTTACTATGTTTGCAACCAGAAAAGTTACCACTGAGCGCTGAAGGTGCGCTGGA